>CAIQNQ010000001.1 GCA_903873165.1 uncultured Methylococcaceae bacterium
AAAGCCTTCTAATGGAAGATAGTTAACATGAAAGATTAGCTGTTTTAGATAATTCCAAAAAAATAACACCAGAAAAATTTAAACTTCTCTGGCACTATGATTCGGCTTAGGAAAATGTTCTATTCTCGGACAGGCTCCTAGGTTTACTTAAAGATTGGCCGTTGGCAATGACTATGGTTAGAGCGCAAAGTTTTGCATCCGCAACAGTGACGCAAAGAGGGGCGACTTTTAAAGATATGGGTTTTTACCAACCGTTTATTCAAGAATGGCTGTAGGGATTTACTTTTAAATACCAGTAATAATAAAGCAACCAACTCACAAAAAACACCAGATAACCTGACCATAATATATCCGATAAAAAGTGTCCACCAGCTGCAAGCCGAGCAACTGCAAGCGCAAGACTAATAGCCAGGGTAAGTGCTAGATAATAGCGTTTATGTTTGCGCGATAAGAAATATAAAGCAAAAAACATAAATCCTACTGAGCAATGCCCACAAGGAAAGGATTTGTCAGGCGTATTACCTATTTTAAGAGGTGGTGTGTAGTTGTATTGCCCGCCAAACTCAGTGATATGCACTGGCCTTGGTCGTCCCCAGTGATCTTTAAAAACCAAATTAATCAATAAGCCCGGACCTATCAAAATGACCAATAACAAATAAGCTAAACTTTTACGTGTTGTTTTTAATTTAGGTAATACATAGCTCAAGCCAAAAGTAATTAAGAGACCCATGCTGATGATTCTGATAAAGGTATCTGCATAGTCAAATAAAGTGCGCCATAACCACCAGTCTTTCCAAGGCCAGGCCACATTAGATTCATTAGGGTTATAAAAATAAGCAGAGAATTGTTGATCAATATCCGTTAGCCAAAATAGGGGGGTTGTGATAATAACCAGCAATACTAGGATGCTTAGTTCACGCCAGCGTGGCTCTTGTTTAAATAAATTCATTCCGATTCGTTTTGTTCTGCATTAGCCGCTTTAGCGGGCCATGATTTAAGACCTTCTCCGATAAACAAAGTATAAACTTTCTTTTTATCATTCGGGTTAATCGCTTCCCCTACTTTTCTAAATCGGGTAAAAATATCAGTCAGTTCTCTTGGAATATCTTTTCCGTTGAGTTCAGAAATAACAAAAGCCGTTTTGCCAATATACTGGGTTGGCCCAGACCACAGTTCATATTGAGAATAAACACCGCCTTTATCTTCATAACGATAGACCTGTGGATGGTTAGGAAGATAAAAAGCGAACTGACTAGTCAAATATCGATGACCTACTGTTAAGAAAAAGTCCGGCTTAGTTGCAATGGCTTGTTGTTGGCTTTCCTCCACAATGCTATTCACAAATCCTTGGGTATGTCTAAAACGATAAGTGGGATCAATAGCGGTATTTTGTAGATTAAACGTTTGGATTAATACCGGTAGTGCATAAGTCAATGTGATCATAACATAGCCAATGACCAAGCCATATTTAAGGGACTTTTGCCACTGTCCGGTCTGCCATTGCCCGCTTAATAAAATGATAGCCGTAAAATAAAATGGCATAGGCCAGTTGCCTTGGGTCTTTTGCAAACAGTTAAGAGCAAGAAAGCCGAGGACTAAAACAGGTCCCATCCACACTAAGAATTGTTCTTGGTCAGATAATTGCATAAGTTTAATGGTGAGTTTAAAACTAATGATGATTAATAAAACCGCGATAACGGGCGTTAATAGTAAAAGTTGATAGAGTAATACGGTAAAGGTTTGCCCGATTCTTTTAAATAAACTAATAGATTCTTTGGTTACAAAGTGACCTTTACTGTGTCCATACATCACCCAGTCATGGTTTTGATTCCATAAAATAATAGGAATCATACAGAGGATGATGGGTAATAAATAAATCAAAAACTCACGTTTAAATAGCGAATAGCGATGTTTATCTGTTAATAAATAGCCAATTAACATCAACGGAATCAACAAAGCCCCCTGTTTACTGAGGAGTGCAGCTCCTGTTGCTAGACCTGCCCATAACCAACTTAATAGATCACCATTAAATAAAGCTCTCTGTAGATAGTAAATACTCATCATCCAAAAGCAATACAGCGGTGGATCAATAGTCATTATAAAGTTGGCTATTAAATTAGCTGGCGTTGCTAAGATAATTAATAAAGCGATGGCAGCCGCTTGTGCGTTATAGATTGCCTTAGTGGTGGCATAGAAATAAGCTAAAAAGATCGTACCCAAAACAACCGAAGGTAAACGCACAATGGCGGCAGTGTTCCCACCCAACTCAGTAAATAACCGTATTAACCAAGCCACCATAGGCGGTTTGCTGTAGTAACACCAATCCAGTTGACGTGACCAATCCCAGTAATAAGCTTCATCGCCTATTAAGTCTAGTCCACTGATAAAAAGGTAGCTGGTACGTATAGCAAATAGGCAAGTTAAAACTAAGCCTAGATGTTTATTGATGTACTGAGTAGCGTTTACAAGCATTAATGATTATTTTGGTTTATTTGTTAAATGAATATAAAATTCATAATGTTGAAAAGAATTAAGAGTCAATATACAGCAAATCTAACAGTAATATAATCCATGGGGTAAATGAAAATGAAGCGTTACATATTCTACATCGTTATCTTTCTTATTGTTTTATTGGTCATTCCGTTTCTGGCCTTTACTGGTTTTCCTCAATAAATATAGTTGACATCACTAAGCCACTGATTGATTTTCGGCACTTTTAACCGTATGCTTTGTCCAAGATGCTTCACTACTCGTATAATTAATTTAACGCTTATAAATCGTAATGACTATTAAACCATTCTTTAAATCTGATATTCATATTAGCTTATTTGCTGCTTTAATCTTTTTGATAATAGTAACGTACGGAATTCAAGAGTGTTATGCGGCTGATATTAGGGTTTCTGTGGATCGTAATCCAGTCAGTGTCGAGGATTCTTTTCAGATTACGTTTACAGCCCAGCAAGCACCTGATGACGATCCAGATTTTAGTCCTTTAGAACAAGATTTTGCCATCATTAGTCAAAGCACCAGTACTAGCTCATCATGGATTAATGGTAAATCAACTAAAGTGGTGCAATGGATTTTAAACGTAATGGCAAAGCAGGTAGGGAGTTTGGCGATACCCCCCATTAAATTTGGTAAAGATGTAAGCCAGGCTTCGACTATTTTGGTGGCAGATAAAACGGCTAAAAAAGTGGATGCTGATGAAGATTTATTTATAGATGTAGAAGTCACTCCGCAGAATCCTTATATACAATCGCAAGTTTTTTATACGATGCGTTTATATACTCGGGTTAATATCTCTCAAGCTCGATTAAATGAGCCAGAATTGTCTGATGCTGTGATTGAGCGTTTGGGTGAAGATAGCAATTACACGACCCAAGTCAATGGCATTAATTATTCTGTCACTGAACGAAAATATGCTTTTTTCCCGCAGAAAAGTGGCAAATTAACCATTAAACCTTTGATGTTAACGGCAGAGATATTAGTTAATAATGCCCAAGGATTTAATCCGTTTTTTAACTCTCAAATGGGTAAAACTAAACGTGTTGAATCGAAAGCAATCACTTTAGATGTTAAACCAGCACCACCTGAATTTAAAGGCACGCATTGGTTATCTGCAGAGCAATTGGTTTTAAAACAAGACTGGTCAGGTGATATTGCTAAGTTAAAAGTGGGTGAGCCTATCACCAGAACGTTAAGTATTACCGCTAAAGGGACAACGGTTGGACAATTACCTGAATTAAATACTACTGAAACTTCTGAGCAATTAAAAGCGTATCCCGATCAGCCTGTGTTACAAGAACAGAAGAAAGTAGATGGTCTGATTGCTTTTAGAGAAGAAAAGATTGCCTTAATTCCATCCAAGTCAGGAACCTACCAACTGCCGGCCATTGAGATTCCTTGGTTTAATACCCAAACGCAAAAGGTAGAAATAGCAAAAATTCCTGAAGTGACTTTAGAGTCATCCTCTGTGGCAAAACAAAGTGAGCCAGAACCGATAGCAACTCAAGTTGTTGCACCAGTGGAAACGCCGAAAATAGAGAGTTTAGCTATGGCTAATAATAACCAAGAAACTCCAATTTGGTTATGGGTTTCAGTGTTTTTAGGCCTAGGGTGGTTAATAACCCTTATCGTTTTCTTAAGGAGTAGGCAGTCAAAATCAACGGTTGTGATAGAAACTGAATCGGAAATTAACCTAAAAGCAGCCGTTAAAACCTTAAAAGACGCATGTGCTAATAACGATGCTATTACGGCTAAAAATGCCTTATTAGTTTGGGGTAAGCAGAAGTTTGATAGTCATAATTTGGGTGCTATTGCTGGCTTCTGTGATGCCCGCTTAAGAGATGAGATTTTATTATTAAATCAAACCTTATACGGTAAAGACAGTACGACATGGCAAGGTAAAAAATTGTTTCAGGCCTTTACCGAAAACAAAGCGAGAGCCGCTGTAAAAGTGACTGAAGATAAAAGTTTAGAGCCGTTATATAAGATATAGTTTTAATATCAATGTCTGAATTTCACTTTCAGCAATTTTCTGTCATTCAGACAAATTCTGCAATGAAAGTGTGTACCGATGCGGTTATATTTGGTGCTATGGCTCCCGTTAAACGGGGTGATAGCATACTAGATATCGGTACAGGCACCGGACTCTTGTCCTTAATGGCCTGTCAGTTAGGCGCAGGACTCGTCACCGCAGTTGAGTTGACTTTGCCAGCTTATGACGAAGCTGCGCTAAATTTTAAAAATAGCCCTTGGGCAGCACAACTTGAGGCTGTGCATTTAGATATCCAGAGTTTTGCAGCTAATAGTCATATCCAATATGATCTTGTTATTTGTAACCCGCCTTTTTTTGCTGAACATAGCAAAGCAGCTAATCAATTAAGAAATACCGCAAGACATACCGATCAATTGTCTTTTGATGATTTGCTCAACAGTGTTGACCGTTTGTTATCTCCGCAGGGTTTGTTTTATGTGTTATTACCTATTCATGCGATTGAACAATTTGTTGGTTTGGCATTGGGGGTTGGTTTGTATTTAAGTCGGCAACTAGATATACGTGGTTATGCGCATAACGAGGCAAAAGTGGGTGCCTTAACGTTTAGTAGACAAACTTCGACACCTTATAAAAAGTTATTAACTATTTATAAAGCAGATCGAGTTTATTCAGAGGAGAGCGAACCGTATTTAACAGCGTTTTTGTTAAGGTTTGCGATCAATTTCTAGCCATGCCTTAACCAAGCTTAATACGCTACAATAGCCCATCGAAATTAAGCCTTAAAAATCATTCACCGAGTTTAACTATGCGTTTATCTGCTTTAAAATCACCATTATTTATCATTTGCTTAGCCTTGCATTTATCAGGTTGCGCTAGTTTTGGCAAAGGGGTTGCCGAGGCTGTTTTAGAAAAAACTAACACAGAAGATACTCGGGTCTGTCAGGTTCGAGGTAAACCGATTCAAGGTATTTCCCCTGATTTAGAGGCCGCTAAGGGTAAAACCAAAGTATTGATGGTACATGGGGTTGGTAATCATTTGCCGGGTTATGCAACGGAATTTTTAGACAAACTATCTAAAGAACTCAAGTTAACCGCTAAGGCATCTCAATATAAAGATATTCAGTTATTATCATTTAGTGATGCTGATAAAAAGTTGGGTAATTTAAGAGTTACGCGCTTACAAAATACTGAAGGTACTCAAGAGCTGTGGTTTTATGAGTTAACGTGGTCAGAAATTACTAAGGATTTAAAAGCTATGTTGGCTTTTGATAATTCAGGTGAATACTCTTACCGACGTGCAGAAGTTAACGATATGCTAAAAAAATTCAGCAATGATACTGGCCCTGACCCGATTATTTATTTGGGTGAAAGTAGGGATTTAATTTTAAGATCTTTTGCGCAAGCGGTGTGCTGGATGGGCAAAGATCGTTGGGATGAGTTGCCAGCAGAAGGTCGACATGGGTGTGATTTTACCGATGGCTTAAATGAGAGTTTTAAACGTGATTCCATTGTTTTTGTGTCACATAGTTTAGGCAGTCGTATCACGATTGATGGTATTACGCGTATGGTGTCCGTGTTAGAGCAGCCCGAAAAGCAATCCACTTTACGCACTATTAACAAAGCTAAAAGAGAGGCGTTGCAAAATAAGCATGTACAAATATTTATGCTTTCTAATCAGCTGCCTATGTTGCAATTAGGCCGAGAATTACCTGAGGTAACGGGGCAGAAAGTAGATTATTGTTTGGCTAGTGGCTCAAAATACAGTTCTCGTATGTTTAATGAAACAGATATCGTGGCGTTTAGTGATCCGAACGATATTTTAAGTTATGCGATTCCACATCATTTTAATGATAAATATTTAGACTCCAGATTGTGCAGTCAAGTTACTAATATTAATATTAATATCGCTAAAGTATTTGATGCGTTTGGTATTGGTAAAATTGCTAATCCTTTAGAGGCGCATGTCGGTTATGCAAAGGATGATCGTGTTGTCGCTTTAATAGCGGATGGGATTGGAAATGACCACACTGATTCTCTTATTAAAGATAAGTGTGAGTGGACAGAAATAACCGAATAATACTGATGTAAAAAAAGGGCGCTATAAAGCGCCCTTTTTGCTTAGTTCTTATTAACCTAACAATTCTTTTGTCTTAGCAATGATTCCAGCAGGATCAATACCTTGATGTGGGAATTGTTCCCATAATCCGCCACAACCTTCTTTGTGTGTAGCGATATGAGCAAATTTAGGTGTTAGGCCACGTTCTAGTAACCAAGAGCCAAAACGACTACCTAAACCAGTTTTCTTGTTATAAGACTCAACTACTAGTACAAACGGTGCTTTACCGATTTTGGCTAGCATATCTTCATCAATTACGTTTAATGTAGGTTTGTTGATTAAACCAACATCAATACCTTCTAATTTCAAACGTTCTACGGCATCTAATGCTCTGTATAAAGATTCACCAAAGCTGACGATGTAGCCTTTGGTACCTTCACGAATCACTTCGTCTTTACCAGATACAAATTTGTAATCGCCGCCGAAGAAATCTTCGCCAGCTTCATTTAAAATGGTTGGAACTTTAGAGCGTGTTGAAAAAACAAAACGTAGGCCAGGGTTAAAGAAAATAGTTTCTAAACAGGCTTTCATTTGTAATGGATCAGCAGGGAAATATAGGTTTGTGTCATAACCGTCACTTAAGCCGTTATCAGCAAACATATTGTTGATACCAAAATGGCAAGTGTTATCTGCCATATCGTCAATACCAGAATGTGAGAAATGGCTTAGTACGTTTGAGTTATTTAAACGTGCCATGGTGATTTCAGACATTAACATTTCTAAGAAGGCACTGAAGGTACCAAAAATACCTTGTTTACCTGCTTCCATACCAAAACCAGCAGCGGCAGAGAAGTTACCACGTTCCATGATGCCTGAAGATATAAATACTTCAGGGAAGGCTGCGTGGATTTTAAATAAACCACAAGAACCTTCAAGATCGCTATCAATAACGCGAACTTTTTCAAAACGTTCTGCTTCGCTTAAACGACCTAATATTTCAACAGCCGCATCACCGAAGACATTACGGTTAGCATCCCATTTGTCACTAGAGCCTAGGAAAACAGCTTCATTTTTAGGTGCTTTAATTTCTTTTAATTGATCAGCGGCGGCTTGATGACCACGAGACTCTAAATACTCAACCGCGACTTTAACAGAAATAACGTCATGACCGTGTGTTGAACCTTCAAGACCTACAATGCCTGGGCACATTGGACGATGGTTAATTACCGCAACTGGGCCGTTTGTATTGATGGCTTGGCAAATGCGTTTGTATAGATCATCAAGATCTTCGCCGTCGCCTTCAAGTACTGTTACGCCTTGACCTGCTAAAGTTTTAGCTGTAGTGCAACCAGTTAAGTATTTAGAAGGATGACCGGCGATAGTCACATCGTTATCATCAATGATTAATTTAACATTTAAACCTTGAGCAACGGCTAAGCGTGCTGCTTCTGCATCATTACCTTCTTGTTGTGAACCATCAGAACCTAAGCAAAAAACAACTTTACGTGGGTTAGCGATAGCAACACCGTTAACATAAGGCCACATATGACCTAAACGACCTGAGCTGAATTTAACGCCAGGTGTAAAGCCTAATTCAGGGTGACCCGGTAAATGTGAGTGCGCGGCACGGTATTCTACTAGACGCTCAGCAGGCAAATCACCATTTAATGTTGACATTAAATATTGAGTTGCAACACGGTGTCCTGCTTCATCAAAAAATATAGGCACGAAGCCTGTTTCTGAGCCACGAAATAATGCATCTAAAATCATAACTTCAGGCACTGTATCGTAAGGGCCACCCGTATGTCCACCAACACCTCTAGCTGCACCAGTTGCTGTAAAGAAGACAATGGCATCTCGACAAAGTTGAATATTGGCTTTCAGACTAGCTCTTTGAGTCTCAGTTAACGTGTTAATACTTGGATCTAAAGTGATACGTTGGTATGAATCTAGATCAATAGGAAAGTTAGACATAGTTTGCTTCTCGTGGTTAAGGTTTTTGTAATGCGTTGTACGTTATAATTATTAACAATTTGTTACTAGCTAGCTAGATACGTGCTTTATATCATAACAATATTACATTATGATTTATTCAGGTATAAATACCTGAAACGATGAGCAGATTACACCTTGTGCTTTATAGTCTGCAAGACATTTTTATTCCATAAATAATGCGACAATATAGGCAAATTATAATTTAGTTATAGATCATAGGGTTTAAATTGTCTTCTATCGATATTTCTTCTTCAATTACACGTATTGAATTAGCTACATGACTCTCAGCTTGGGCTGCTGATAAATGGGAGGAGGATGTGTCTTTCGCAGCACTAATCAGTTTAGTTGCGGTCTATTTTATGCGCGAGACGCAGCATAATGAATGGTGACAGTGCCAGATAACTACAACTTTACAGCTTTGTAGTTATCCTTAGCACTTTTGAAGCAATTATTGAGTCTAAAGACTATTTAATTTTAGCTTCTTTGTAGATAACGTGTTTACGAACGACAGGATCAAATTTTTTGATCTCCATTTTTTCGGGCATAGTACGTTTGTTTTTAGTGGTGGTGTAAAAGTGACCAGTGCCTTCGGTAGAAATTAATTTAATTTTATCGCGCATTTTCTATCCCCTTATACTTTAGTGCCATTTTTACGTAAATCAGCTAAAACAGCATCGATGCCGTTTTTGTCGATTATGCGCATTGCTTTAGTTGAAACTCTAAGACGAACCCAACGATTTTCACTTTCAACCCAAAATCTGTGATGTTGTAAGTTCGGAAGAAATCTTCTTTTTGTTCTGTTATTTGCGTGTGAAACATTATTTCCTGTAACGGGCTGTTTACCGGTTACTTGACATACTCTAGACATAATTAGCCTCTTTATAGTGCCTAAATTTAAAAGTTAGCTGATCTTTATACCAAAATTTCTTCCCAAGGTAAATAACTATCTATAAAATAAGCTACGTTATTTGTTTTTAAGTTATTAAATTGAGGCTGTATGCGTATTAAACTCGGCATTGTTATGGATTCGATTGACCATATCAATATAAAAAAAGATACTAGTTTCGCAATGTTGCTTGAGGCTCAATCCAGGGGGTGGGAGCTGAATTATATGGAGCTTAATGACTTATATCTCAGAAATGGGAGGCCTTATGCAAGAGTTCGTATCATTAATGTTGAACGAAATGCGGAGTGCTGGTACCAAATTTCTGATGAGAAAGATATTGCTCTGGACGAATTAAATATAATTTTAATGCGTAAAGATCCTCCTTTTGATCAAGAATATATTTATGCTACCTATATACTTGAGCGAGCAGAAAATAATGGGGTATATGTCGTTAATAAGCCTCAATCATTACGTGATGCAAATGAAAAGCTTTTTACCGCCTGGTTTTCGCAATGTTGTGCAGAAACGTTGGTAACCAGGGAACCAAGTAGAATTAGAAGCTTTTTGGATGAGCAAACTGAGATCATTTTAAAACCACTGGATGGCATGGGTGGCACCTCTATTTTTCACTTACGTAAAGAAGATCCTAATTTAAGTGTGATTTTAGAAACAATGACTCAATATAACAGTCGGTATGTTATGGCTCAGAAGTATCTGCCAGAAATTAAAGACGGTGATAAACGGATATTAATGATTAATGGCGAAGCCGTACCTTATGCTTTAGCTCGTATTCCTGCTCAAGGCGAAACGCGCGGAAATTTAGCAGCGGGTGGGCGTGCTGAAGGTCGACCCTTAACTGAGCAAGATTGGTGGATAACGAAGCAGGTGGGACCCGCATTAAAGGAGAAGGGCTTAATATTTGTCGGGCTGGATGTCATTGGTGATAAGTTAACCGAAATCAATGTAACTAGTCCGACCTGTGTCCAAGAACTGGATAAGCAATTTGGACTTAATATAGCAGGACTTTTGATGGATCATATTGAGAAAACATTGACTCTAGCATGATCGTACGAGCGATGTTTCGTTCTGAGGCTAATCATGTATTCATTGCTTTTGTGGTCGCGGCAATTCTGCATATTATAGTGATATCAGACGCTAAGTTTTCTGTATCTGATGATGAATTCAAGAGTGAACCCATCACTGTGACGATGATTGATATCCCTAAAATTAATCCGCCACCAGAATCAGATCCTATAGTGCAACAAAATCAAGTGGAATCGACTACACAAGTAACGAAGCCTGAGCCAATACAAAAAAAAGCAGATATCAATATAATTGAAAAAAAGCCTTTAAAAACTGATGAAATTATTAAACCTAGGCTTCCTCAACAGAATCTAGCGCTGCCTAAAAAATCATTAAATAATAAACAAGAACCCCATCAGCCAGTGGTCGGTAAATCGAATAAAATACCGCTTAAAACTGATACAATTGAACCCATAAAAAAAAGTGTTCCTTTACTGACAGCAGAATCTTTACAGCAACAAATAAGTCAGTTGGGATCTGAAGTAAGGGAAAGTCAGCTGTTGGCAGAGCAAACTAAAATAAAGGCTGTTGATGCCATAGATACTCATAAATATATCGCGACCCAGTACATTAAAGATTGGGAAGCTAAAGTAGAAAGAACCGGGAATCTTAATTTTCCAGCGGTGGCTAATAAGAAGGATTTTTCTGCATCCTTAATATTAGAGGTGGAAATTAACTCTGACGGTAGTATTGCTGCTATTCAAATCAATAGATCTTCGGGGACTGCGGCACTGGATGAGGCCGCAAAAAATATTGTGCGAATGAGTGCGCCCTTTCCGCCACTACCATCGGAAATTGTAAAAGACACCCATGTTTTTTTAATTACGCGCGTTTGGACATTTTCAGATGAATCAGGTCTTAATACACATTAATCTTCATTATTAAACTATTTGAATTCATGAAGCAGACTAATTATTTTAACAATCAATTTATTATTGCCATGCCCGGGTTGTCCGAGCCCAATTTTTTTCATACAGTTACCTATTTATGTCAGCATAATTCTGAAGGTGCATTAGGGATTGTGATCAATCGTTCTGCTAACATGAAGTTAGGCGAAGTTTTTCAGCAAATGGATATTAAAGTTACCTCATTATTAGCACCAGAAATTATGGTGTATGCAGGTGGTCCAGTCCAGAAAGATAGAGGTTTTGTCTTACATACGTCGGGTGAAAGTTGGGATGTATCGATGAATGTATCCGATACCATTTCTTTAACCACTTCTAGAGATATTATTGAAGCCATTGCGGAAGATAAAGGGCCAGATAATTATATTGTGGCATTAGGGTATGCTGGATGGGGTCAAGGCCAAATCGAAAAAGAGTTTTTAGAAAATGCTTGGCTGCATACACCCTTTAGTAAAAATATCTTATTTGATTCACCTATCAATTATCGATGGCAGGAAGCCGCTAAAGAAATAGGCATTGATATTAATTTATTAACGGTTAATGCGGGTCATAGTTAGTATCATGCAATCTCAAAATACTGAGGGTACGTATCTGGGTTTCGACTTTGGATATAAGAAAATAGGCGTTGCAGTGGGTCAAACAATTACCTCTTCTGCGAGCCCTTTACAAACGATTCGTTCGATTAATCAAAGCCCTGATTGGCAAATTATTAGCCAGCTTATTAATGAGTGGCGGCCGACTGGGCTGGTGGTCGGTATTTCTAGACAAATGGACGGTTCTGATAATCCCGTTACTCCAAGAATTATAAAGTTCTGTCATCAATTAGAAGGTCGATATCAATTACCTGTTTATAAACAAGATGAAACCTTATCAACATTTGAGGCAAAACAAATGTTATTTGATGATGTAAATGTAACGGCAACTAAGTTATGGGAAGTACAGGATCAGTTGGCGGCACAATTAATTTTGCAATCATGGTTAAATGACCAAATAAAAGGATAGTATTAGTGTTAGAGATAAATCATTTATTGAATAGTCTTGAAACGGATTTAAAAAGAATAATAACTGAAAGACAATTAATCAATCCGTTGATGATTGGTGTGCGTACGGGTGGGGTGTGGATTGCTGAACAGTTGCATCGAAGGCTTAATATAAGTGAGCCTTTAGGGTTATTGGATATTTCATTTTACCGAGATGACTTTTCTCAAATTGGCGTACATCCTAATGTTAAGCCCAGTCAATTACCTTCTCAGATTGAAGGGCGAGATATTATCTTGGTCGATGATGTGTTTTATACGGGTAGAACGGTTCGGGCCGCTTTAAATGAAATATTTGATTACGGCAGACCTAATCAGGTTGTTTTAGCGGTGTTAATTGCGCGAGACGGTCGACAAATACCATTGTCACCAGATTGCTTGGGTGCTCGTGTTGAGCTGAGTTCTGAGCAGAGAATTAAATTAATGGGGCCAGATCCGTTGATTATTGAATTACAAACAATAGATTCAGGTTCATAAGATATGAATAATATCCAGTTAAATTCAGACGGTAAGCTTAAACACTTTTTAAGCATAGATGGGTTACCAAAAAGCTTATTAACCGAGATATTAGATGTTGCAGAGTCTTTTGTTGGTGTTAATGATTTACAAATTAAAAAAGTCCCGTTGTTGCGTGGCAAGACTATTGTGAATCTTTTTTTTGAAAATAGTACACGTACAAGAACGACATTTGAGTTAGCAGCAAAAAGATTATCTGCTGATGTATTAAGTATGAGTATTGCTACCTCTTCAACGTCTAAGGGCGAAAGTTTATTAGATACGATAAGAAATTTGGAAGCAATGTTTGTGGATATGTTTGTGGTGCGTCATGCCATCAGTGGCGCCGCACATTTTATCGCCCAACAAACTGCACCTCATATTAGTGTTATCAATGCCGGTGACGGTCAACATGCGCATCCCACTCAAGCAATGCTGGATATGTTTACGATTAGACAAATCAAGCAAGATTTTTCATCTTTAAAAGTCGCTATTATTGGTGACATTTTGCATTCCCGAGTAGCAAGATCTCAAATTCAAGCGCTAAATACGCTAGGGGTTGCCGAGGTTCGAGTCATTGCTCCAAAAACATTATTACCTGCACATGTGGAAAGTATGGGCGTTAAAGTCTTTCATAACTTAAATGTCGGTTTAAAAGATATTGACGTTATTATTATGTTACGGTTACAAAAAGAGCGCATGACGTCGGCCTTATTGCCTAGTGAAAGTGAATATTTCAAATGTTTTGGTTTAACGGAAGATAAATTAAAAATTGCTAAACCCGATGCCATTGTTATGCATCCAGGCCCCATTAATCGTGGTGTTGAAATTGAATCAAAAGTGGCTGATGGCCAGCAATCCGTCATACTTAAACAAGTCAGTAATGGTATTGCGGTGCGAATGGCGGTTATGGCAATGGCAATGCAAAAGCAAGGGACTGTGTGATGAAAAATATCTATCTAAAAAATGGCTTGTTGATTGACCCCGTTAATAAAATAAATCGCCTAGGTAATGTTTATATTGTAGATGGAAAAATAGCCTCAGTGACAGATGAGCCGGTTGGCTTTGTTGCTGATGAGATTATTGATGCAGAAAATAAGGTGGTTTGCCCTGGTTTTATTGATCTAAGTACGCGATTACGCGAGCCGGGTCAGAGTCGTAAAGCCACATTTAGCAGTGAGTCTGTTGCTGCTTTAAGTGGTGGTATTACTACCATGTGTTTACAACCCGATACTAATCCAGTGATAGATACCTCTGCTGTAGCCGAGTTGATCAAAGATTTAGCTAAAAAAGCTAATTATCCGAAAATATACCCTATTGCGGCATTGACTCAAAAGCTAGAAGGTTCGGAGTTAAGTTCAATGCTTTCTCTTAAACAAGCGGGTTGCATTGCCGTAGGTAATGCTAATCAGCCTGTAAAGAATTTATTGATATTAAGACGAGCCATGGAATATGCCGCTAGTCATGATCTGCTAATGATGTTTCGTCCGAATGATTATTGGTTAGGTAATAATGGTTGTGTACATGAAGGTTTTTTTGCAACGCGTTATGGTTTGCCGAGCATACCTGAAGCTGCTGAGACAATAGCATTAGCTCAATGTTTAGAGTTAGTTGAGTTAACGGGTTGTCGCGTGCATTTTGGGCAATTAAGCTGTAAGCGTTCAGTCATTAAGATATATCAAGCAAAAAAATATGGTTTAAAAGTGAGTGCCGATGTCGCTGTTCATCAGTTGCACTTAACTGAAAATGATATTATTCCCTTTGATAGTAATTATCATGTTATTCCACCGCTAAGAACAGATTCCGATTTAGAGTATTTAAGACAAGGCTTAGCGTCTGGCACGATTAACAGTATTTGTTCTGATCATCAGCCCCATGATATTGATGCTAAGTTAGGTGCTTTTCCAGAAACTGAATCCGGCATATCTGCTTTAGAAACGCTGTTGCCTCTGATGCTGAAGTTAGTGGATGAAGGCATTGTTACTTTGGAGCAAGGTATTGCGAGATTAACGTGCAATCCGGCTCGAGTTTTAAGGATTGCAAGTGGCGCGTTAAGCGTTGGTTTCTCAGCAGATGTATGTGTTTTTGATCCTAATTTAGAATGGCAAATTAATGCTGATACCTGGAAAAGCCAAGGCAGTAATACGCCGTTTTGGGGGCAAACGCTTAAAGGTAGGGTTTGTCATACGATTCAATCGGGACGGTTAGCTTATTCGATTTTTTAAGCGTGTTATCAGTAGGGAATGCTTAAGTTTATGCATTTATTAAGATTGAGCCTATCTTTTCACCTAACTCAACAGTTTTATCGGCAACTAAGGTATTTATCCACTCCGTTTTATTTTTGCCGAATAGGACAATAATGGTCGATCCCATATTAAAACGGCCCATTTCTTCGCCTATCTTTAAGGTGGGCGCGTTTTGATCATACTTCCAGGTTCTAACTTTTGAAATAGTTGGAGGCGTTACCACGCCATGCCATACTGTTTCAATACTAGAAACAAATATAGCACCCACTAATACTAATGCCATCGGCCCAGCTTCTGTCTCAAATAGAGCGACTACCCGCTCATTTCTAGCAAATAAGCCAGTAACAGATTCAGTAGTTGTTTTATTTACACTGAATAATCTCCCAGGAATATGAACCATTTCCTTTAAAGTGCCATTGAGTGGCATATGGAGGCGATGATAATCTTTAGGCGAAAGATAAATGGTAGTAAATGATCCATCCATAAATGGCTTAGCACGTTCATCATCCCCACCGAGTAAATCAAAAGCACTATAGCTTTTTCCTTTGGCTTGAAAAATTTGGCCTGCTTTGATGATACCGGCTTGGCTAATTGCACCATCTGCAGGGCATGCAATAGCATTGAGTTCATCAATAACAGTTCTTACACCCGGTTTTAATTCACGAGTAAAGAAATCATTGAAACTTTTAAAGCTATTGATATCTGCAGTTACAGATTCATTCATGTTCACTTTATAGTATTTAATAATTTGTTTAATAAACAGATTTTTCCATACTGTATTTTCGCAATGCGTCAATTTACTCATCATGGTTGATAAAAGATGGTGAGGTAACAAGTATTGAGGTAATGTGATTAGTGATTTTTTAGTAAACATGAATGGAAGGTGTAAAATATCTGGGTTACTTTAGAGACTAAATGTTTGAATTTTAGTTGGAACTATTTATTCAAAGAAAGGTTAAATTAGGGTAGATTAACCAATTCTGGAACTTGCCAATCAGGGTTTCTATGTTCAACAATGACAGTCGTATAAATGCCACCTCGGACATTAAATTCAGCACGAATGCGCATAAAGTTGGGGTTTACTGCCTCTACAAGATCATTGAGTATTTCATTTGTAATGGCTTCATGAAATGCCCCTTGCTCGCGGAATGACCACATATATAGTTTAAGACCTTTTAGCTCAACACAAAGTGCCGCCGGTACGTATTCGATTTGAATAGTGGCGAAGTCTGGCTGACCTGTTTTAGGACATAAACAAGTAAACTCAGGCACATCAATGCGGATAGTGTAATCTCTTAAAGTTTGTGGATTTTCAAAAGTTTCGAGTGTTTTTGTGGGTTGCGTGGTTGTCATATCTGAATACTATTTTGATTTAATTAATATAGTGGTATTTTAACAGTAATAGGGATTGGGTACGTTCAATTATTAATTTCTTAGAAAAGCTAAATGATTAGGTGTAATTATTCAGTCCCCCTCTTTGACAAAGAGGGGTTAGGGGAGATTTTATTAAATAAATAATTACAATTAGGAGGGGTTTTACTTAGAAGCAGTAACAAAATCTCGATAATCAATTGATACTTTTAAGCCCGCAAAATTACCACTCATTTTGCTCAGTTTTTGGTTTTTTTTATCAAAGCTAATCTTGATTTCATTTAAGGCGTTATCTTCATATCCCTCATCTACATGTGGGGTGTCTAAAAGAAATTGATAGCGATATACTTCAAGCTCTTGATCATCGGTTATATCTAAAGGCGGGCCTAGATGCGTAATAACGGTGTCTTTTTTAGGAAGATCGGCTTGAATTTTTTCAAGTAATGCTGTGTTAGCTCGTAATTGTTTCTTTTCAGTATCTATAGATGCGCCACCGATTGATCGTAAAGAGGCTTCTAAAAATTGCGGAGGCGCAATTTGTAAAAATAAAGATGAAAAGGACCAGTCAATAATTTTGCCTTCTTTATCAAAATCTATTTCAGAATAAAAGTTAATTTCGGGTTTGACTAATTGTTTATTCATATCTACTTTGCGAAAAAAGTATTTCCAAGCTTTACCAGTAACCGTGGATTTTTCTTCAGTAGGGTATAAATTCGATAAAGAAATAAAATCATCACTGAATAAGATAGGATCTTTAAAGTGTAACGTAAAGTTGTCTGTTGTTTGGGTATAAAAATGCTGGTCAAACTCGTTCATTTGTAGGTAAGTTTGATAGGCTCTAAGCCAATAGACGCATCCTGATAAAACACAGGAAAGTAGCGTGATTAAAATAATTCGAAAAACCGACTTAAGGTTTGTTGTTTTCATTATTTACCTTTAAAAAAATAATGAGCAGAGAGCGCAAATTTAATTTTATTTGCAATTGATTTAATTTTTGTATTGTTGAAAGTATTTTTTTAAAAGTTTACTGATAAATGAAGCATAATATAGGCTGTATAAGTATTAGAGGTAATACACCTACTTTGACTCTAGTATATCAAGTACCTATTAGATTTATCATAACTCATAAAATTGTGCGGATTAATAATATGTAAATATAAGCTTGATATAATAAAAAATATTTTGTTAATCTATTCCAGTTCTTCTGTAACGCCCAACGATAAGAACATTACTTAACTCTTTCAACTCAGAATTTTACATGAAATCTAATCAACACTCTGATTTAACTTTAGCCTTAAAGGAGTGCAAGAGCGCTTTTATATCGGCAGCTGGCTTTAGTATGGTTATTAATATTTTGATGCTTGTACCATCATTATACATGCTACAAGTCTACGATCGAGTTGTTCCAACCGGGAACAAATCAACATTACTCATGTTAACGCTTATCGTTTTTGTACTTTTTATAACGATGAGTTTGATTGAATGGGTTAGATCACAAATTTTAGTTAAAGTGAGTTCAAGATTAGAGTTATTGTTGAATCAACGTGTTTTTTCTATCGCTTACAAGCAGTCTTTGTATTCTGGTGGGCAGAGAGCTACTACGCAGCCTTTTGACGATTTAACAGGATTGCGTCAGTTTTTGACGGGCAGTGGTTTATTTGCTTTTTTTGATGCGCCATGGATGCCAATTTATATTGCTTTAATGTTTGTTTTTCATACTTGGTATGGTTGGTTTTCGATAGCAACGGCTATTATTTTGGTGATTATTGCAATAGTTAATGAAAAAGCGACCGCCAAAACAATTGAAGAAGCAAATAAACAGTCGATTATAAGTCGAGGTCAAGTCAGTCGAAATTTAAGAAATGCAGAAGTTATTGAGGCAATGGGGATGATGCTTAATGTGAGAGAGCGATGGCTAACTACTACACATCAAGTGTTAAAATTGCAATCAGATGCCAGTTCTAGAGCCGGTATTATTGCAGCTGCCTCAAAAGTAGTTAGATTAACTTCGCAATCATTAATATTAGGTTTGGGGGCTTATTTAGTGGTTGAGCGAGAAGTCTCGCCAGGCTTAATGATTGCGGGGTCTATTTTATTGGGAAGAGCATTAGCTCCAATCGATATGGTTATTGCCAATTGGAAAGGATTCATTAATGCTCGGGGTCAATATGAGCGTTTGAATGAGATGTTTTTAAAGATACCGGCAGATTTACAGAAAATGCCATTACCTGCACCCACTGGATTAATTCAATTTGAAGAAGCACAGGTCATTCCACCGGGTGGTAAGGTGCCTGTTTTAAAAGGCATTAGTCTTATTATTGAGGCCGGAAGTTTACTGGGTGTTGTTGGGCCAAGTGGCGCAGGAAAATCAACTTTTGCCCGCGCTCTTTTAGGCATCTGGCCCACTGCAAGTGGCAAGATTCGTTTAGATGGAGCTGAGGTCTCAATGTGGAATCGAGATGAGCTAGGCCCATACATCGGGTATCTTCCTCAAGACGTAGAGTTATTTGAAGGTACGATCAGTGAGAATATTGCTCGCTTTGGTGAAATAGACGCCGAAAAAGTGGTTGCAGCCGCAAAAATGGCTAATGTGCATGAGTTAATTTTGCAACTTTCAGAGGGTTACGATACAGTTATTGGTGCAGCGGGCGGGGTTTTATCAGGCGGACAAAGACAACGAGTAGGCTTAGCTCGGGCACTTTACGGTAATCCAGTGTTAGTCGTATTAGACGAACCCAACTCAAATTTAGATGAGCAAGGTGAGCTGGCATTAGGCAATGCGTTGCAACAATTGAAGCAGAATAACGTGACGGTAATTTTAGTTACGCATCGGCAAAATGTCTTAGTGCATGTTGATAAGTTATTGGTGCTTAATGATGGTAAGCTTGCGGTCTATGGGCCGAGAGATCAAGTCATTGCGCATTTACAGCAACAAACACAAGCAGCCAATACAATTCCAGCTGCCACTAATAATTGAATATAAGTATCTATTATGACTCATCAAAATAAATTAAATTCTGCTGCTATTTTGGCTCAGACTGACGATAAACCGATCAGAGTGATTGGGGCAATTATATTGGTTTCTACACTCGGATTTTTTGGGGTCTGGGGTTACTTTGCTCCCATAGATGGGGCTGCTTCGGCTCCAGGCGTTGTCGTTGTTAAATCACATAAAAAAACAGTACAACACTTGGATGGTGGCATTGTAAATCAACTTTTTGTTAAAGACGGTGATATTGTAAAAGAAGGTGATTTATTATTAACATTAGACGGAACGGAAAATAAAGCTCAGCTTGAAATTGCTAGAGGCCAATTTATTACCTTAACGGCTCAGGTGGCCAGGCTAGAAGCTGAACGTGATAGTGCAAAAAATATTAAATATCCAGCTTCACTTAATGACACATCAGATGAGCGGATTATTGAGTCAAAAAAGACAGAAGGTCAGTTGTTTTTAGCGCGTAAAAATGCACGTGAAGGAGAAATGGCCGTATTAACCCAAAGAATAGGTCAATTAAGTTCCAAAATTCAGGGTTATAAAAGTCAACGATCTAGAAAAGAAGAGTTAGTCGCCTCTTATGCTGAAGAAGCAAAAGATTTAAGAGAATTATTGGCCGAGGGCTTTGCTGATAAACAGCGTTTAAGGGACACAGAAAGAAGTTTTATGCTCAATAGCGGTGAGATTTCTGCGTTAAGCTCAGAAATAGCTTCAAGCGAAATACAAATTGGTGAAACCAAGTTAGAAATATTGCAATTAGAAAAGAAGTTTCAAGAAGAAGTTTCTACTAAATTGAGTGAGGCACAAACTAATTTGTATGATGTCAATCAACGCATGTTAGCTACCAGAGACAAAGTGACTCGAATTGATATTAAAGCCCCTGTATCGGGTCGTGTTATGGGCTTGGGGATACATACCGTGGGTGGTATTGTTTTACCAGGCCATCCTATACTTGATATCGTACCCCAAAAAGAAGAGCTGATAATTGAAGCACAAGTGTCACCATTAGATATTGATAGAGTTACCGTAGGCTTGATTGCTGAGGTGCGTTTCAGTGCCTTTACTCAAGCATTAACGCCCGTTACTGAAGGTAAGGTTATTAATTTGTCTGCGGATCGTTTAATGGATGAAAAAACTGGAGCATCTTACTATCAAGCGCATGTTGAGTTGACACCAGAAAGCTTAAAGAAAATGTCTCATCTTGAGTTAGTTCCGGGGATGCCAGTTGAAGTTTTAATCAAAACGGGAGAGCGTACTGTTTTTGAATATTTAACCAAACCTATTCATAATGCGTTTGCACGTGCCTTCATTGAGGATTAAGGCGGATGATTAAATTAAAAAATGTTTTATTGATTACTATAGCTTTGAGTACTCCTCAGTTAAAAGCCGAAAGCTTGATATCAATTTATCAACAAGCTTTGCTGGAAGATCCACAATTAAAGTCAGCAGAATTTAAACTTGAGGTGGGTGGGGCGCAAAAGGGTCAAGCCTTAGGTCAATTATTGCCCCAAGTCAGTGCGACAGCAAATTGGTCGGAGAATAAGCAAGTTGGATATGTTGCGCGTGGAAGTAATACAAACTATTCAGGTACACGGTATTATGTGTCATTAACGCAAAGTGTTGTAGATTTTGCTAAATTTTGGGAATGGCGACAATCACAAGAAGTGGAAAATCAATTTGCTTCAGAATTGATTGAAGCTCAACATGGTTTGATTTTTAATGTAGTGCAGCGTTATTTTGGAGTATTAGATGCTCAGGATCAACTGTACCTGACGCAGCAAGAAAAAGAAGCTACCGGAAATGAATTAGAACAAGTAAAAAAACAATATGATAAACAGTTAATTAAAATAACCGATCTTTATGAGGTTGAAGCTAGATTTGATCAAATTAAGGCCGACGAGATAGAGGCAGAAAGCACTTTAATAATAGCCAAGCAATCATTAAAAGAATTAACTAATAATTATCCACAACAACTTGATAGGCTGCGTGAAACGGTTGAATATAAGGAGCTAGAAGGTAAATTAGAGGATTGGATAGCATTAGCGAAAAGTGAGAATCCATTGTTGGCCTCACAAATTAGCGCAATTGAAGCGGCTAGAGATAATGTGGCTGTGCAGAAGTCTAAATATTTACCCGTAGTAGATTTACAACTAAATTACTACGATACTAATACGGGGTATCAAAGTATTCAATATCAACAACCTTATCAAACAGAAGTCGCGGCATTAAATGTTACTGTGCCTATCTTTACTGGCGGCACTACGACCCATCGAATGTATGAGGCGCAAAGCCGATTAGCCATGAGTAAAGAAGAAAGTGAATCTAAAATGAGAGCCTTGGTAAAAGAAACGAGTGATGCATTTTCGGCTTCTAATGCCAATGCTCGACGGATAAAAGCCTCAGAAAAAGCCCTATCTTCAGCCGTTAAATCAAGAGAAGCTATGCAAAGTGCGCTTAAACTTGGGGTGGAGACAGTTGGTGATTTATTACGTGCTCAACAACTTGAATATAAAGCGAAACGAGAACTGGCGAGATCAAAATATCAGTATGTGATAAATAGAGTCCGTTTTCTAAAGGCCGTTGGCACAGTCAGCGAAGACAACTTACAAGAAATTAGTGCTTGGTTAGTTAAGTAACCTGAGGGGTGCTTTGAAGAAGACATCAAAGCACCGTACTTAACTTTTTAAAGGGTTATTTTATTAACGACGGCTAAGTTCCAAATGGAATCAATAAATTCGGGTTCCATTGTTGGCATACCGTCTTTAAGCCATTGCACAATAATTTTTGCGACATTGGGATAAGATACATGGGTGGCTTTATCTAATTCCAGAAATTGTTCAATGACTGCAACTTCCATATTATTCATCGTCAGACCATAGCCTAACTCTTTTAAAGCAGCCGCATTCGATATCTGTTCCATTTGCATATGTAACGGTTTAGCTAGAATTTTCTTGCCTAATTGTAATGCTTCACTCGCTAGTTCAAATCCAGCATTAGTAATAATACCCGCGCAATCGTATAAGTCTTTTTGGAATGAATCACGTGAGAGAGGATTACAGTTAATATGTGAGAATGATGAAGGTGATACTTCAGGTGAGTATAAGTAAAAATCAAACTCTTTATAAGGTGCTAACAGATTAATAACTGTTTTTTGATCTTCAAAAGGGAGATAAACCACTATTTTATTTTTGATAATATTTTGCGGTGTTTCGGGCGTTTCAATAATGGGTGGTAATATCGGTTGACCGAAATGATGCCAATGTAAGCCAACGCCCGTGTTTGCAGGTGCAAAATACTTCATTACTTGATTTGCAACGGGATCAGAACCTTTTCTGGGTATTTTGTGATTAAATGCGTATTGATGACCTATCCCTAAAACATGCTTCTTTTGTTGTCTAGCCGCCCATGCTGTTACAGGCTCAAAATCACAAATCACTTGCTCATAGCTACTTAGATCAAGGGTTTTAATATCACTTAATAAACTAAGCGGTTTTGCATCTAAAGCGGTTTTAAAATAACTAACTTGACCTTTATTCGTATTAAATGTTAAACCAGAGCGGGTTTGGTAGTCATTGAAAATATCCATATCAAAATATTTATCAGCCGATCTGCCAGTAAATTGAAATTTAACTTCAATGCCCGCTGCGTAGAGTTCTTTTGCCATGACTCTTGCGCGGGTAATATGACCGTTACCTGTCCCTTGTACACCATAAAAAACCTTCATATTTGACCTATATAACCTAAACAAAAAACAGCAGTACTTATTCCTAAAATAGAACCTACTACGGTATCAGTAGGAAAGTGTACTCCAAGCACAACACGTGAGCAAGCGACTAGTGTTGCCCATATATAAAATGGGATTATCAAGGCTGGAAAATAGAAGCTGAGTAATGTTGCCATCATAAAGGCAGCTGATGTATGTCCCGATGGGAAACTAAACTGATCAGATGGTTTAATAATGCTGCGGAAATTTTTTAATGCTGCTTCGGGTCGATTACGTTTTAAACCATTTTTAAGGATGAAATAAACAGGTCGTTCTATTAAAAA
>CAIQNQ010000002.1 GCA_903873165.1 uncultured Methylococcaceae bacterium
AAAGCCTTCTAATGGAAGATAGTTAACATGAAAGATTAGCTGTTTTAGATAATTCCAAAAAAATAACACCAGAAAAATTTAAACTTCTCTGGCACTATGATTCGGCTTAGGAAAATGTTCTATTCTCGGACAGGCTCCTAGATGCATATGATAAAACATATAAGTCAATCATCCAGAGAGTTAAGCGAGAACTTCCAATGATGGAGATTTTCGATACACCCAAATATCTGTGTGATGATGAAAAATGTTTTGCGAAAATTAACTCTAATATCCTTTATTCAGATAAAAATCATTTATCTCCTGCAGGAGCAAAGTACATAGGTGAGAAATTCATTACCCAACCCACACAAATTAAATAACCACTCAAAGAATCACCATGACAAAATCGCTGATGGTAGTGTAAACATTAATTTGCTCAATCAGTTTTCGATGTGTTGATATTTTGGAATTTAGAATGGTAAGTTATTTACTTTCTAAACTCATATTTATGCCTATAAATGAGAATCGTCTGTAAATACCCAATGCCCTGACTTTCCGCCAGCCTTTTCCAGCAACCGGATACCACCCATGACCATGCCCCGATCAACACCTTTACACATATCGTAAATCGTTAACAAGGCTATCTGAGTGGCGCACAACGCCTCAATCTCTATACCCGTTTGTCCAGTCGTTTTAACGGTGGTTTGGCAACGCACTCTATTAAGTTCAACTTCAGGTTCTAGTTTAATTTCTACATGGGTAATAGGCAGAGGGTGACACAGAGGAATTAAATCCGCCGTTTTCTTACTGGCCATAATACCCGCAATTCTGGCTATAGCTAATACATCGCCTTTTTTATGCTCACCCACCACAATCGACTGCAGGGTTTCTGGGCGCATTTCTATATATCCTTCGGTCACTGCAACGCGTTGCGTGATCATTTTTTCGCCCACATCGACCATGTGAGCTTCTCCTGCTGCATTAAAATGAGGTGTATAAGTCATATCTATAGGATAATTAAGCTAAGGCTAGAAACTATTTATTATCTATCAATTCTTACTTTAGTGAATCATTATGTCTATAAAAATACGTTATTTTGCTAGTTTAAAGGACTACATAGGCCGCTCGGAAGACGAGATTAGTTATGAAAACGTCTTAACGGTAACCGAAGTGTGGCAACAAGCTACCCAAAATAAAGTGAAACCACAAAACACGTTGGTGTCAGTTAATATGGATTACGTCAGTTGGGATGACCTCGTTAATGACCGGGATGAAGTGGCCTTTTTCCCTCCTGTTACTGGGGGCTAAGCGTGCCTGTCATCATTAAAAACACCCCTTTTCAACCCTACCAAGCCTTGCAACACTATGAAGAAACCGCTCTTGGGCAAAACAACGCAGTTGGGGCAAGCAATATTTTTATTGGCACGATGCGCGACTTTAATGAGGGCGATCAAGTTAAAGTGATGACCTTAGAGCATTACCCGGGCATGACCGAAAAACAATTAGAAAAAATCATTGCTGAAGCCCATCAGCAATGGAATCTTATTGATAGCCTGATTATCCATCGAGTTGGAGACATTTTCCCGAATGAACCCATCGTATTAGTGGCGATTTGGTCATCACACCGAGGCGATGCTTTTGACGCCTGTCGATTTATCATGGAAAATCTAAAATCTAAAGCACCTTTTTGGAAGAAAGAACGCTTAATCAATGAACAAGAAAGATGGGTGCTGACCAATACCAACGGTTATCTCAATACTTAAATTCGACACAATTACATAGTAAACTTGTACACAATTTTAATCATCTAATTGCTGAGAACATTCACTATGCAATCCTTAACTAATATTCGCGGCCTCATCATTGATATGGATGGGGTTTTATGGCACGGCAGCGAGGCTATTCCAGGCTTAATTGACTTCTTTAACACGCTTAAAGACATAGACATTAGCTACATTCTGGCCACCAACAATGCCAGTTTAACGCCTGCGCAATACGTTACTAAGTTAGCCAAAATGGGCGTCAGTATTACCGAAGACAAAATACTGACTTCAGGCTTAGCAACAGCACTGTTCTTAAGCCAAGAAGTTAACCCTAAAAACACATCCGTATTTGTGATCGGTGTGGATGGTGCTACCCAACCGCTATTAGACTTAGGCTTTACCTTAACTGGGTTATATGAAGTAAAAGATGCGCAAAACCCAGACAAGGGCGCTGATATCGTCGTCTGTGGTAAAGATGAAACCTTAAGCTGGCATAAGTTAGCCACCGCGACCCTAAATATTAGGACTGGCGCCCGCTTTATTGGTACCAATGGCGACACCACCTTACCCACTGAACATGGTGTTACCCATGGTAATGGCGCCATTTTGGCGGGCTTGGAAGTCGC
Organism: uncultured Methylococcaceae bacterium; assembly: GCA_903873165.1. GTDB lineage: Bacteria > Pseudomonadota > Gammaproteobacteria > Methylococcales > Methylomonadaceae > Methylobacter_C. Next base: position 2,369 of record CAIQNQ010000002.1, read on the forward strand.
CACAGGCGTTAAACCCACTATCATCGGTAAACCAGAACCCATCATGTACCAACAAGCACTCACTTTATTGGGGACTACACCAGAAGAAACCGTGGCTATTGGCGATAGATTAGAAACCGATATCTTAGGAGCAGTAAGAACAGGTATTCGCAGCATTATGGTCTTAACGGGCATATCAAGTGAGGAAGACCTTGAAACTAGTGATTACCAACCGACTTGGGTTATGCAAGATATTATTGCTATTACCGAAGCACTCAAACAACAGCATCAGTAGCAACAAGGTTACAAGCGATGAAAAAGTTTTTAAATTCCACAGACAGTTTATTAGATGAAAGCTTACTTGGCTTTGCCAAAGCCCATGCAGATATTATTTCTTTAAACACTCAGCCTCACTACATTAAACGTCTTGCACCGAGTAAACCCGGTAAAGTCGCTATAATATCTGGCGGTGGCTCTGGACACGAACCTTTACATAACGGCTTTGTAGGATTTGGAATGCTTGACGCGGCCTGCCCGGGACAAATATTCACCTCCCCGACTCCAGACCAAATGATGGCTGCAGTTGAAGCAACGGAAACAGGTGGCGGCGTATTATTTATTGTTAAAAACTATGCAGGAGATGTTATGAACTTTGAGATGGCCTCCGAGTTTCTGGCGTGTCCCAATGCGAGTATTTTAGTTTGTGATGATGTGTCTTTACCCAAAAACCATAGTACTGGCCGACGTGGAGTAGCTGGTACTTTAATCGTCGAAAAGATAGTCGGTGCTGCCGCAGAAAGTGGTGTCGATTTAGCCACTTGTAAAGCGTTAGGTGAACGCGTTATTAATCAAACTGCCTCAATGGGTGTAGCCTTAAATAGTTGTACAGTTCCGGCTTTGGGCAAGCCCACTTTTGATCTAACAGAAACCGAAATGGAAATGGGTGTAGGGATTCATGGTGAACGCGGCCATAAAACATTACCCTTAGCTAGTGCCACAGAAATTGTTGCGCAGTTAGCACAATTTATTGATGCCGAACTCAAGCCCCAAAAAGACCAAAACGTCTTATTGCATGTCAATGGACTAGGTGCAACACCATTGATGGAACTGTATCTGATTTATGATTTAGCCACACAATATTGGGAAAGTCGCGGTGTAAAAATTGTCCGATCATTAGTAGGTAACTTCACCACGTCTCTAGATATGGCAGGTTGCTCTATTACCTTAACGTTAATGGATGATGAATTAATAAAACTCTGGGATGCACCGGTGCATACTGCAGCTTTACGCTGGGGCTGCTAATTATTTAACTAAAATATCAACGATGGTACAAATCATCAACTGAGCCGTTTTAGCACCCGCATCAATATGCCCTAAAGAACGTTCTTCTAAAAATGAAGCGCGTCCTTTGGTGGCTAGCATATCCCGAGTTGATTCCATGCCTCTAATAGCTACAGCAGATACTTCATTTAGCAGAGTTGCAAGATCAATCTCAACATTGGTTACCGACTTCAAATAATTAGCCACTGGGATATAAACATCCAACAAGGTTTTTTCACCCGCATCAGATTTACCACGTTTTTTTACGGCGTCAACTGCTGCACTAAAGGCGTTTGAAAAACTTTGTAAACTAACATCAAGCTCAACATGAGTTTTACTTAAAGCCATAAATAAAGTGGCGTATAAAGAACCCGAAGCACCACCGACAGAGGACATGAGAGTCATACCTATTTTTTGCCATGCTTTAGGCCAATCTAACTGACTTAACTCTTCCTGTTGCAACACTAAAGCCTGCAAGCCGCGCTGCAAATTAATCACATGATCCCCATCACCAATCGCCTGATCTAACAGCGTTACTTCTTCAGCATTATTTTCTATGACAGCCGCAATAGCCGTAATAATTTGTGGTAATAAATGAGGGGTGATCATATAAATTCTCGCGGTATAGCTATTATTGTATGACTAGATGAACGTATTATTAAACTTAACTTTGAGCTGGACGCTCAATAATTTCAACCGTATTAGCATCAAAATCACGACAAAATAACGCTCTTCTACCCGACACACTCATAGTATAAACAATACCAGCCTTGTCCAAGGCTTCTTGAATCGGCGCCAAAGCCAACGCATTTAAAGCAATGTGTCGATCACGCCCACCATGCACAGGTCTGCCCTCTTTTGGATCAGGATTATCTAATTCCAGTAAATGAATTTGCTGAATGCCTAATTGTAACCAAGCACCTGGAAAACCTAAATCAGGCCGCTCAACTTGCTCTAAGCCCAAAATGTCTCGATAAAATCCCAGAGATTTTTCAACGTCCTCAACGATAAAACTCGCGTGATTTAAAGATAAAATGTTTCTTATCATTTAGCTACCTAATTCCTCTTACTTCAATTACTTTCAAAAACACTGATTTAGATCGATGTTGAACTATTATTTAGAAACCTATGATAAACGAATTAAGCAATAATTAAAATATTCGCTATTACTAATGCCAAATGAGTCGAATGCATGCTCAAAAACTTGACAGTTTTATTTCTTATGCACAATAAAACTAGGTAAGGTAACTCGCAATAAATAAAATAGTTAAATAAAACACTAGTTGTTAAAAAAACAGGAGTGCAATAGCTTCAGCTATTGCCTGTAAAAACAGCTAAAGCTGTTTTACTCCAAGATAAATGGAGTTTTATTATTGCGTCTTA
>CAIQNQ010000003.1 GCA_903873165.1 uncultured Methylococcaceae bacterium
AAATGAGAATACTAATGGATTAATTCGGCAATACTTTACTAAAGGCAGTAGCTTTGAGAATATATCCTCTGAGCAGGTGAATTTAGTGATGGATAAACTTAACCATCGGCCTCGTAAAACGTTAGACTATAAAACCCCTCACGACGTATTTTTTAGTGACAAGTTGCGTGAGGCTGCATGATTACTGGAATTGCACTTCGGAGTTGAATCCGCGATTAATAGAAGAAGCAGTTATATAAAATTAATAAGACATATAATCAATGAAGACATTTATTCTAGTTGTAAGTAGGGCTCAAAACCTAGAAGGTAAATGGGTTCCAGCTATAGAAATAGCTAAAAGACGACTTAAAGCGAAAGAGTGGGCCTTTTTTTCTAATACACGTTGCAGAAAAAAAATATCAATAAATGACGAAATAATAGTTTATTTATCTGGCGCACCAAATGGAATGGCTTTTGTCGCAAAAGCCAAAATATCAACGATAAGTGATAATGTAAAAACATATATCGGCGAGGGTTTAGATATATTAACGGATATACCGACATCAAAAATTGAACTTGAAAGTATAGAATGGTTTGATACTCCTATTCCAATTCATTCAATAAAAGATAATCTAGAATTTATACCAAAAAACAATCCTAAGTGGGGTTGTGTATTACAAGGTGGTGCAAGGGAAATATCTAAGTTAGATCGTGATTTAATAATGTCACTAATAACAACTACAATTGAAAATTAACTAACCCCGTAAAAAGTATAGCTTCATATTTTTTAGATTTATTTATTCTAAATCATTAAGCAATCTTACAAGACTTCGACCAATTGCTTCAGCCAAATTGACTGGTACAGCATTACCAATTTGTTTATATTTTTGTGATTGTGAACCTTCAAACCCCCAATTATCAGGGAATGTCTGTACTCTTGCATACTCTCTAACTGTCAATGGTCTTGTTTCTTCTGGGTGACAGCGTTCTGTTTGCTTTTGTGCGGGTGAACAAGTCAAAGTTAAGCTAGGCTCATCCCATGAAAGCCTTCTAGCCATACCCGTTTTCCCTCCACCAAGAAAATAACTTTTTTGCATATATTCTCTTTGTAAATTATCAGGTAGGTCACGCCAATAACCTCCCTGTGGGACATACTTTAGTATTTCAGCTTTTCTAATTGGATATTTTTGCCCATCAGACACAGGTACATCACAATCATAAAGTTCACCTTTTTTAAGAGCATCTTTCATAAGCATGATTCTTTTAAATGGTGAAGGCCATAAAAAAGTTGCTTTATCAGCTAGGTCATTTCGTATTCCAACAATAATAAGCCGTTCTCTTTTTTGAGGCACTCTATAAAAAACCGCTTTCAAAACCCGTGGCTCTATAATTGTGTATCCCAAATCGCTCAAAACAGATTTTATTGTTTCTAATGTTCGCCCATCATCATGTGTAAGAAGACCTCTTACATTTTCTGCTATAAATACCTTAGGTGTGCATTCTGTAAGCGCTCTACCAAACTCATAAAACAAAGTACCTCTTGTATCCTCGAAACCCAATTTTTTTCCGGCATATGAAAATGCTTGGCAAGGAAAACCTCCAGATAAAATATCGACCTCATTCTTATAGGGTTTAAAATCAACATTTGAGATGCTCCCTTCTATAACATTCCAATTAGGTCTATTTTTTCTAAGAGTATTGCAAGCATGCTTATCAATCTCATTGAGCATAAGGGATTCAAAACCCGCCCTTTCCATTCCTATTGCCAAACCACCTCCACCAGCAAACAACTCAACTAGTTTATAAGGTCTTTTGGGTTTTATAGTTACTTCTTTATCCCACTCGGTATTAAAGAGGAATTGCGCCTGTTCAAATTTTTCTAATTGTGAACGATGATAAACCCTGTAGTTATTTTCAGGATTTCTTTGGGGCGACAACGTGCCATTTTCATCCCATCGTCGCAATGTTTCTTTTGATAAACTTAATATGTCTGCAACTTGGGCTATGCTATAGAAATCTGGTATCACTTTCTTTCTTCTTTAATAAACATTGGTCATGGTTATCATTCTATGACAATGTGTATTAGCAAGTCAAACATTGGTCATGGTTATTTATGTTTTGACAAAGGTTTGATGTTTAAAAGTATTAAAGTTTAATATGATTAATTCACTTATTTCCAATATCAAGAAGAAACTGTTGTACTTCTTGCTCAATTTCTTGACCTACTTCCTTAAATGCCTCAATTATTTCTGCAAAAACATCCTCACCAGCAAAAGTAAACCATAAGTCTTCTTGTACCAAAATATCACCAGCAGGATCACATTCAGCGCTTGTCCATCGCACATAAGGTTCTGGATGGTATGGGTTATAAGGAATGCCAATTCTGGTATCAACAATAGCATTATTATCAGTACTCATTCTTAAAGCTGCCCAACGCAACATCTTTCGTCTCATTGAACGAAATTCTTTAAGGTTTGGCTTAACAGTAGTGATATCAACATAAATTTCAGTTCCATCCGGCTTTTTTATATATACATCAACAGTTCCTTCATGATCATATAAAGCTAAACCCGGTTTAATAGTCTGACGGATTAGGTTAATTTCTTCTATTTTATTCGGTTGATCTGTACGACATAATTGCTCAATGAGTGCTTCAGTTTCATTATCAATCTGTCCTTGCAATTTATACTGGCGCTCTGCTATCCATCCCTTTTCTTTTGCTAAAATAACAGCCATTTGCTCATAAATAGACATACCAAAAGTTGTATACAGTGACTGCATCAAAGAAGCCATAATTATGGTTTCTTGATCAAATATTGCAGAAAAGAAAGGTGTATAAGTTGTTTCTGATTGATAATTTTTAAGCTTATCAAGCAATTTATTTTTTACAAGATTCGCAATTTGCTTTTTTGTTTCTTCATTCATATTAGGCGAAAGTATTTTAAAAAAAATAAATGATAATATTAAATTTTTTAATATTTGTAACTACATATTAAAATTAAAACGCGGATTCAACTCCGAAGTGCAATTCATTTTTATAGAATTGGAAGGGTCAGCTGGTGTAAAGTTCAAGCTTTCCAATCCGACCAAAGATGAGAGAGCTAATGAAGAAATACAGTCAGCTGACCGAAGGTCAACGATACCA
>CAIQNQ010000004.1 GCA_903873165.1 uncultured Methylococcaceae bacterium
AAAGCCTTAAGTGCAATGCTTAAGGCTTTTTTAATGCTGGATTTAATGTAAATATTAAATAATCCATTCATTTTTATTAAAATGGCTTGGTGGGAGCGTATATATTGATTCTCTAAAGAACTGCCTGCAATACCCCGTTTAGTTTAGCTGAAATAATTTAATCGCCTATTTGCAATTATTCGGTACTACTTTGCCAACTTAACGACACTGCTTCCCATGCTCTTCTAAATGCTCGATACGCTTATCCGTCGCAGGATGTGTGGACAGAAAATCCAGCGCATCGGTGCTTTTATTTTTAGCTGATGCATCCAACTTATGCAGGATCTCACCCAAAAGGCAAGGCGAAATACCTCGTGTCTGCAACAATTGCGCCGCGAAATCATCGGCCTGTACCTCAAAGGTGCGGGAATATCGATTTTGCAGCAATAGTGTTGGCAATGCCGCGACATTCGCGGTAATAGAGCTGACATCACCGATCACCGCCGCTATCAACAAGGCCGACGCGGAGTTTTGCAGCCATGCCTTGATAGGGTGGTGATAATGCACATGACCGAGTTCATGGGCGAACACCGCTTGCAATTCCTCATCACTATCCGCCAGTTCGATTAAATGGTCAGTGACGACGATTGTACCGCCTGGCAAGGTGAACGCATTGGCAATGTCAGATTGCATCGCTCGGAACTCCAAACGCACCGTTCCGTCTGGTAATGTCAGTAATAAGCGCCGTCCGCGAGTTTGTTGTTCAGCGGATAACCGTGTTGGCTTAAATGCCAACGTGTCCAACGCTTGTAGCGTTTGCGCACCCATTTCAGCTTCCATCCGTATTGGTATCATATAGGCGGTGCGCTCGACCAGATAAGGTATACCGAAAGCCAGCATTGCCCATGTTATCAAGCCAGTGCAAAGCAAAGCAGCCATGATCCATGCGATATGGTTTTCCATCCAATGTATTACGGCTTGTCGACCTCTAGTCTGGTGGAAAAGCGCATCGATCGCATCATTGTCCTGAGTTTCAAAGCAAGTCTTATCGATAAACTCTAGCCGTCTAGGGATGTTACCAACCCGCGCAGAAACCCGCGTAGCGTCTAGCGAGTATTCCCGTTCAAAATCTACCCCAGTTAATCGTAGACGCTTTAAATGCGGACTCGCATTGAGGATTGCGTGCAAGGAAGCGGATGAATCGCCGTCATGCCATAAACCATGAATTTCGGTCATAAACCAATATCCACATCCAATATATCGCTTAATTCTTCACCAAATGCACCCACTATCTCTACCTGCCCAGCAACAAAGCCTTTAAGCTCTTCTTCCGTACAACATAATCCCATGCAGCTTAATCGGTAACGGGTGATACGTATCTTCGCCCAGGGTATCAATAGCCCGAAGCTGAAAATAATACCAAGGATATTGCTGATATATAAAACAAACATCGGCCAAAATTTCAATTCGCTACGAAACGAGATGCCCTTAATTGAGGTCTTGCTCCAAATTAAATTACTTATCATCACATTCAAATAGACCCACAGGGGAGCAATCCATAGCAGCAGTAATAAAGGTATGAAAGCCATCGCCTGTCCCATCACCGCATTGTTCACGCCAGCCGCCGTCGGCTCGGTATGGGGAATCAACAATGCTAGAGATACACCAAATAAGAAGGCAACCGCAATAAACCCCAACCCCACCCGCCTGTAGAACACCCAAAAATCACCAATAGTTGCACCTAAATTAAAAGCGGTTTTACCATAAAACGAATTATCCACGATGAGCTTCATTTGCCCACGCTTCGACCAAGGCTGAGCCAAGCCTAAACTTAAGGGCACTAAGAAGAATGGTCCTAACGCGAAATACACGAAAGCTTGCTTATACGCACCAGTGAAATTAAAGCGGATATTGCGGTAAACAGTATTGACCGCATTAAAACGCAAGGTGCGGATAGTCAACCAAGGCAAGGCAATGATGAATGCCAGCCAGAATATACGTTCTGCCCCCGGCAAAAAATGGATAATGGTACCAAACACGATAACTAAGGCAACAGCGATTAAACGGCCTTTCAAAATAGCCCAAGGGTTAGCGACATAATCAAATGTGGCTCCAGCCAGATGCGTGGAGCCATAGAAATAGCGTTTCTGCCTAATTTTGGCCCATGGCGAATAAAGGCCAACGCTGATGATTGTCAGGCAGACATTGACAATCCAAATGCGAAAATACTCTCCGGCTTTGCCTTGGAACTCAAAAGGTTGAAAACTGATTTTATTCATTGTGGTATCACTCTCTTCTCTTTGTCTCGTTAATTTCCAAGGTTCTACCATGTCTATAGAATCCCTCATTTTTTTTCAGAAGTGCCGAGGCCATTATTTAAAAAACCTAGAGAGATTACCATAGGAACGGTATCAATGGCTGGTTCTATCCGCTAAAATGCCTGTTTTTCAGGGTGAACGGCGATGATGGCGGGTATTAAGTCTGCTAAGATAAACGCCAGTTTTCAGCTAAGTGGGATTGGCTATGGATTTTCCTGATATGTCTATTGGTTTGCATTGGTTTTACGTAATCATGCAACTATTACCGCGACTTTTTGTGATCGTAGTCTCGGCTTTTATTGCCATCCGTTTCGAGTGGTTGCGGCAGGCCTTGCGCGGTACAGAATTACAATGGCGTTATTGCGTTCCAGCTATCTTAGTGTTTGCTATGCTAGCTATTATAGGAACGCACAGCGGGATTCCCATTGACATACATCAAGGCCTTCAGGCAATAGACCTGACGACAGAAATGCCGGAAAAACTCGGTGAGACTCAGGCTATCGTCGGTTTTCGTGACACGATGACCTTGGTTTCAGGTTTGATAGGTGGGCCGTGGGTGGGTTTAGGCACCGGACTGTTAGCAGGTGCGGAACGTTACCAACTAGGTGGATTTGCTGCGCTCGCCAGCGGTTTAGCCACGGCAATCTTAGGTTTTTTTGCAGGCAGCATACGTTACTTTAGACCCAACTGGATTGCCAAAGTATCGGGAGCGTTCTGGGTCGCGGTAACAGGAACCCTGTTGCACCGATTGCTAATTTTAATCTTGGTACAACCTTATAACGATGCCTTGGCATTATCGTGGGAAGCGGTGGGGCCGGTCTTTATTTTCAACTGTTTAGGCTGCGTATTGTTTTTCTGGATCATGAGAGATCTTGACCGCGATCGGCTGGAGAATGAGATCCATGAAGCGCGTTTGCTGGTGTTACAGGCAGAGCTTCGGGCATTAAAGGCGCAGGTTGACCCGCATTTTTTAAATAATACCCTAAATGATCTGCAAGCACTCATTCGTCGTGACCCCGATCAGGCCAGACATTATGTAGGGCAGTTGGCAGATTTCTTTAACTATACTCGCGAGTTTGCAGGACTCAATACCATCAGTTTGGAGCAAGAACTAGCGCAACTGCAACGTTATTTAGCACTGCAAATCTTAGGATTGGGCGATAAATTACAGATCAATATTCATGTTGCCGACGAATTAATGGCCTTTCAGGTTTTACCTGGCTGCCTGTTAACACTGACAGAGAATGCCTTAAAGCATGGCTTTAAAGGACGTCAGGCGCCTTATCAATTATTGATAAGCGCAGAATCGGAAGGTGCTAATCTGCTATTAAAAGTAATTGATAACGGTCGTGGAGTTGCGCCTGAACGTTTGACAACACTGGGTCTGCGTCCGGTACAGTCTAAAAATAAAGGCGGTGGTGTGGCACTGCATCAATTGTTGCAAAGTTTACGGCTGGTGTTTGGCGAATACGTCGAGTTAAGCTTTAATAGTGTCGTAGGTGGTGGTACTGTCGCGATGGTGCGACAAGAAAAAAGGCATAAATCATGTTGAAAAAAATGCGCGTCATTATCGTCGAAGATCGAGAGCTGGCGAGGGATGAATTAAAACATTTATTATCGCTGCATCCCGATGTGGAAATCGTTGGCGAGTTTGAAGATACCGCTAGTGTCCAAAAGTGTATAGAAGCCCAGGTTGAACAGATTGATGGGGTATTTTTAGATATTGATATTCAATCTGAAGGTGAGCGTGCTGGCTTGAACCTGGCTTATCGTATAGATCGTTTAGATTTGCCTAAAAAGCCTTGGATAGTCTTTACCACCGGCTTTAAAGAGTATGCGTTAGAAGCTCATTTGGTAGGACCTTACGGGTATTTAGTTAAGCCCTTGGATGATACCAAGCTAACACAAGTCTTAGACAGGATACGCAGAGAGATAACTAAAAACCAACCCCAACTAGCGTCCCGAATTGAAATTAAACACAAGACCGTAAGTCGAGGCGAAACGCTCTGGTGTACCAAGTATATCAATCCACAAGAGATTTTATATATTCAAAGCAATAACAACGGTAATACGGTTAGGGTCCAACTGATTAATGGTGATGTTCTTGATGGTGTTAATAGGACGCTAAAGGATTGGCAAGTACCTGGTTTTATGCGAATACATAAAAGTCATCTGGTTAATTTGGAACATGTTAATGGACATAAGCCTGATGCCATTAAGAGTGAATGTCACAATGTCACTTTTCGTTGCTCTACTATTGAATTAGCGATAGGTGGAAATTATCTGGAGGATTTGCGTAAGGCCTTAAATAATGGCATGGCTACTCAACTTTAATACCATAGCTAAGCGGATTATCTTATGCGGCTTCTCAATGCCACAAGGATCGACCCCGCATCTGGGCGGCTGAGTTTTATTAGTCGCCGCATCCTCCGCATCCTCCGTCACCACCACCGTCAGATACATCATTAGTATCACCCCAACTGCTAGTATCACTCCAACTGCGCTTACGACTTTTAATTATGGCTGTCTCTATGTTTGCCAACTCCGTATCGGACAAAGCAGATAGCCCAGTGACAGCTAATGCATAACATAGGGATTGTTGGGAATTGCTAGAAGCATATTCTATCTTTAAGTCCTGTAAAACTGCGGCACCGTATGCGGTACATTTTTTATCCTTAACCATAAACGCTGAGATAGCAGTAAAAATAATTAGAACCATCAAAGAGAAAACGGGATGTCCAGCACTTAGATCAAGCTTCAAACGTGCTAAGCCCAACAAAAGAAGTGGAATGAATAACAACCTTATTTTAGGGTATTCAGTACCCCCCCATAATCGTAGCGTAATTAAATGGTCACGAATATCAATGGTGCTGTGCTGCACTGCTTCAAACAGCGCAGTGATCTCATTCCGACCATTATTGATGGCTTTGACGATGGCTTGCTCTACCAGAGACTGTGGTTGATATGAGTCAATTAATTCAAAGGTCTTATTGTCCTCATTGAGCTGAACAGTTCCTCGTTCAAGCAGTGCTACCAAAGCTGTTTCTATCACACGATTAGATCCACCAGCGAGATAGGCTAATTGCTCGGTACTTAATCGCACCTGAATTGCTGGAGTGGGTGGTTGAAATTGCCTCGACCGATAATTATTCAAAGCTCGCGTTATGTGCGACAGTGCTAAAAATGTTCCTGCGTAAAATCCTAAAAAGATATTGCGGCTTAAGGTCATAAAGTCATTATGCCAAACTAACTCACCGACTGTCATGGCAGTGATCAATAGCGGCGACACCGCTGCACACCCACTGATAACAACAGACAACAGTAATAGCAATGGTAACTGGATGGTTTGTCTTTTTTTTCTGAGCCATGACCAAGTCGGTTTAGGCATAAACCAATAGCGTTCTGTATTAACCCGCACAAAATGCAAGTCTCGCCCAAACCGTTGTTCGGGCATAGGCCAAATATCAAGGGGTGGCTTTTCCTTAAACAGCCGCTCATAACTGTTAAGAGTCTGTTGGTACATTTGCCAATATTTCTGTTGTTCTGTTTGCCCGCCGCGCGTGGGGCCATGATGTAAGGGAGTACCCAATATCTTTTCGCAGAATTCATTCCAGTAGTCGCGAGTATAGGTTAAATGCAAATGCCAGACTTGATCAACCGAGTCGGAGGGTGACACCTCGTGCCCGGATACCATCGCCAATAAGATGAATTTTTTATATTCGCCGATAACGCGCTGACTATACTCCTTGGTCCAGTTGTTTTCTCTGGCTAAGCGTCGGCTAAAGCTAAGACTTGCGCCAACTTTATCCAAAGAATAGGCTTGAATGCTCAGGTAGAGTGTTTGTGCCGCTTCGTTCATGATCGTTCTCCGTTTTAGCAATAAGGGCTGACACCATTATTCGTAAATCAAAGGCTTTTGCCATAGGTTAAGGGTAAAAAACTGGATTTAGTCGGTGAACTGCCGATTTTGTTCCATGAAACTCCCGCCACCTAATTTTGCCAGGCGGTCTTCCCTGCACCCGCTTTCACCACCTAAAGCTGGTATTTGAACGTAAAAACCCTGTCATTGATCCCGAGTCTATTTTAAAACTTTAGTATTTAAAGATAATTGCAACCAGTCAGTCATTTTCATGATTGCCGCTTGGTACGACTTGATTTTCAATAATGTTTCAACCACTGAGGAACCCAGATGAAAAACTACCCCAAAAAAAATATTATCTATGGAGCTATCGGTATTACCACCTTGCTTGCCATCACCACCTGTTTTGGCATTAACGATGCGGGCGAAAGAACGGTTGTGCAGTTTCCAACCGGCACCTTATTTGTCAAATTTACACCGGGAATTTATTTTAATGGTTTCGGCAGTACCGAAGTCTATTGGGATGTGATCACCTACGATTTCGATAAAGACGGATCTGCTGGTAAAAAAAATGAAAATAGTCTGGTCGCAAGCGGCATTGCTGTTCGTTATCAGGATGGCGGTACTGGCACCGTGTTTGGAAAAGCGCGTTTTGCCTTGCCTAATGACGAGGAAACCATGATCCGTTTGCATAAAGATTTTCGTGACAGATTCGGGGTGGCGCAAAAACTAATTAGAACCGTGACCGAAGAATCAATGAATCTTACTGCAGGCTTGATGACTTCAGAAGAAGCCTACGCCGAAAAGCGCGGTATTTTCACGCAATGGGCTGAACAACAAGTAGCTTCAGGCAAGTTTTTTACTGAATTGAAGTCCGTGTTAGAAAAACAGGAAGATACTAACGAACACTTAACTCGGAATATTCCCGTTATTAAGTACGGCACCGACGGCTTACCCCTTCAACACGCCAGCGATTTTAAAATGTACGGCATCAAAGTTAATGGCTTTCAACTGACCGATTGGGACTTTGAAAAGAAAACACTGGAACAGATTTCCCGAAAGCGCGAAGCTACCATGGGTATTATTACCGCTAAGGCCGACGCCGAACGGGCACGCCAGGAAACCTTGACAGCCGAGGAGCAAGGCAAGAAAAATGTCATGGTAGATCGCTACACTAAAGAACAGGAAAAAATTCAGGCGGTCGTCGATGCGGAAAAAGAAAAAGAAGTTGCCGTCACTCAAGCCATGCAAGCCGTATTAGTAGCCGAACAGGGTAAGCTTGAGGCTGAGCAAAAACGATTGGCAGCGGTTGCTTACAAACAGGAACAAATTTTACGCGGCGAGGGCGATGGTGAATATAAGCGCCTGGTCATGAGTGCCGATGGTGCTTTGGCAACTAAACTCGATGCCTGGAAAACAGTCCATATACGTTATGCAGAAGCGATAGAAAAACAAAAATGGGTGCCGGAAATTCAAATGGGCGGTAGTAGCCAATTACCGGGAAGTGCTGCGAATGATTTAATTGAAATGCTAAAAGTACAAACCGCCAAAGAATTAAAGCTGGATATGAGTATGACGGGCAAATAAATTGAAATTGATCAACTAGATAAATTATTCAAAGCCTTAAGTGCAATGCTTAAGGCTTTTTTAATGGTTTTTTAAGATGAAATATTTGGAATGAATATGAAATGTTCCTTCCTTTAATTTATTCGCTTGATTGCCAGTGATAAACAACAGACAATAACCCGAGTTAAAGAATTAGCCAATCGACTTGAAAAAATGATGTAAAACTTTTAACACTATGAACAAAAAAAGAAAACTAATTACTTTCGATTGGGCTATAAAGCGCTTACTGCGTAGTAAAGCCAACTTTGGCATCCTTGAAGGGTTTTTAACTGAGCTGCTTAAAGAAGATATCACCATTTTGGATGTGCTGGAAAGTGAAAGCAATAAAGACTATCCACTGGACAAATTTAACCGAGTGGATTTAAAAGTACGCAATAGCAAACAAGAAATAATCATCATAGAAATACAGTATGATCGGGAATATGACTACTTACAGCGTATATTTTATGGCGTTTCAAAAACAGCCATAGAACATCTGGAAGAAAATAAACCCTATGCAGGCATTACCAAAGTTATTTCCATCAACATTCTTTATTTTGATCTAGGTAGCGGCACTGATTATATCTATAAAGGTAGCACCCGCTTTATTGGGCTACATCATCATGATCTGCTAGAGCTTAATGCCAAGCAAAAACAACTCTTTAAAAAAGATAGCGTAGAAGCCCTGTACCCAGAATATTATCTGATCAAAATAAATCGTTTTGACGACATCGCCAAAGACACTCTGGACGAATGGATTTATTTCTTAAAAAATGAAGAAATTAAACCAGGCTTCACCGCAAAAGGCCTAAAAGAAGCAGAAGAAAAACTCAGTATCATGAAGCTGCCCGAAGATGAGCAAAAAGCTTACGAACATTACAAAGACGATTTACATTATCAGGCCAGTATCTTTGAATCCTCATTTGGAGATGGGTATAGTGAAGGTAAACTAGAAGGCAAAGCACAAGGCAAGGTAGAAGGCAAAGCAGAAGGGATTATTGAAGGTATAAGTCAGACAACAAAGAACATCGCCATTAATTTGATTAAAGAAGGCACAAATGTTGAGGTCATCGCCAAGGTAACTGGTTTGTCTGCAGCCGAAATCAAACAAATTCGTTCTGATTTATCCCCTTACACTTGAATGTAATGTTGTTATAACCTTATTTTTAGTCATCATGTCATTTGTTATATAATCAGCCCCTATTCAACACTGATTGTTAAAGGATTACACGATGGCAAAGGCCAAAAAAGATGTCAAAGAAGAGGCATTAGAAACCCAACTTTGGAAAGCGGCCGATAAGCTAAGAAAAAACATTGATGCCGCAGAATATAAGCACATTGTTTTAGGGTTAATGTTTTTAAAATATATCTCTGATGCCTTTGAAGAAATGTATGCCAAATTAGCCGCTGGTGAAGGTGAATATGCCGGAGCCGACCCAGAAGATATAGACGAATATAAAGCTGAAAATGTCTTCTTCGTGCCTGCCGATGCTCGATGGACAACGCTTTTGGAGAGTGCCAAACAAGCTAATATAGGCACTTTAATTGATGGTGCTATGGATGCCATTGAGAAAGAAAACCCTGTCTTAAAAGGCGTGTTACCTAAAGTGTATGCGCGGCAAAATCTTGACCCGACCAGCTTAGGCGGCTTAATGGATTTGATAGGCAATATTGCCTTAGGTGATGCCAAAGCTCGCAGTGCCGATATCTTAGGCCATGTCTTTGAATACTTTTTGGGCGAGTTTGCTTTAGCAGAAGGTAAGCAAGGCGGCCAGTTCTATACGCCCCGCAGTATTGTTGAATTATTAGTCTCCATGCTTGAACCCTATAAAGGCCGTGTATTTGATGCGTGCTGTGGTTCTGGTGGTATGTTTGTGCAATCAGAAAAGTTCATTACTCAACATCAAGGCCGTATTGATGACATATCCATCTATGGTCAAGAGAGCAACCAAACCACTTGGCGTTTAGCGCAAATGAACTTAGCCATTAGAGGTATCAATAGTTCGCAAGTTAAATGGAATAGTGAAGGTTCGTTTCTTAATGATGCCCACCCCGACTTAAAAGCCGATTACATCATTGCAAATCCACCTTTTAATGTCAGTGATTGGAGTGGGGACTTATTACGCACTGATGGTCGCTGGCAATATGGCACACCGCCCACTGGCAATGCCAACTTTGCTTGGCTACAACACTTTGTTTATCACTTA
>CAIQNQ010000005.1 GCA_903873165.1 uncultured Methylococcaceae bacterium
CCATAATAAGATGTATTGCCACAATTCTGGTGATTAAAAACAACCTTATCTTCGTCTGTAAATCGGTCGTCATCAAAATGAATATCTGCAAATTTTATATATTGCTCTTCTAACCATCTTTTGGCCTCTGGATATTTCTTTGCTTGACTATCAGTCATCGCAAACTTTTCATTCAATACGAAACCAAGGCCATAATTTTGTAACCCCTCCTTTACTTCGAGATAATAACACGCTAATTCATGCTGAGCTTTTGCAGCGTCAATCGGAAACATTAATCTTTTACTTAAAAAGCTTGTCTCTGCTTTTTTGAACCATTCGCAACTGAGTTCATTATTACGCTTAATACCTCCTTTACCCAATAAATAAAAGTAAGAAATCCATTTATATGAATATACAAAGCCTTGATCTGCCGACTTTTTAAACCATTCAAAAGCTTGTTGATAATCTTGCTTTGTACCAACGCCCTCATAATATAAAAAAGCTAACCAATATTGCGCATCAATACAATTTTGTATACTCGCTTCTTGAAACCATTTGAAACTTAAACTCGCCGACTCATTAGGCTTTAAGGCAAAAAGCCATTGAGGTTTAAAGGATTTTCCTTCGGTCCAATACCCTATTAGAATATCTTTATTTTCATCATTTTGTATCAAACGCTCTATAGAATAAGACAAACCTAAAAAGAGTTGAGCATCTACAAGACCTTGTTCAGCGGCTTTTTGAATCCATTCAAACGCTAAGTGATTATTTTTCTCAATATCGGTATTGGTTGCATAACAACATCCTAAATTAAATTGTGCTTGCGCATCACCCTCATTGGCTTTTTGTTGAAGTTCAGAAATTGATGGTGTGTTTTGGTCTGTCATGGTGTTTTCCTTTTAAATCTTATTTGGTTTGTAAGCAATAGCAGTAACAATAAGTGATTTTTTAATGCTGGCTTTAGTATTTTTAGTGCAAAATTGCACTATTAACTTTTTTAAAATTGTTATTCAATGAATTCAATTTTGATAGGCGTACCTAATTGGCGACTAATATCTTTTAATAAGGTTGTCGCGGTATGTTTATTCACATGGGTAGTTACATACCAGCCATCACAAAGTATTTGAGTTTGATAACTATTGGTGACGGGGGTTTTAGCAAGCAATGGTATCGATGTAATGATTTGATTTAATTTCGCTACGCGTTCAAGTCCAAATGCTTTTAAGGCCTTTACGAAAGTCTGTGCAATAGTGCTTTCTTCAAATACACTGTCTGCAATAGTGACGCGTATGTGTCCTCTTGATTTACGAGTACGGAATTTCTTTTTTTTGTAAAATTCCGGTGCGTCACTCGGTTGAATTTTGGGAGTTTTACCAAAGCTATTAATAACAGATTTAATATCTGTTTCAAGCGTTTGTAGTTGTCTGCAAGAATCATTAATCAAACTTACTTGTGAGAAATCACCAATTAAACATGCTTCTGCTCCTGCTATTTTTAGATCGTCTGCTGCATGTTGTAATGCAGTAAATAACGCAGCAAATTTGGTTTCTACAACTTCTGGCAATTTTTTCATTTTCACATTCTCCATGAATGACGTTTGTTTTGTGTAATCACTAATCAACCTGCTC
The DNA here is from genome assembly GCA_903873165.1 of uncultured Methylococcaceae bacterium. GTDB lineage: Bacteria > Pseudomonadota > Gammaproteobacteria > Methylococcales > Methylomonadaceae > Methylobacter_C. Next base: position 1,608 of record CAIQNQ010000005.1, read on the forward strand.
AACATGGTGGATAGTATCCGGCAAACACCTGGATTTGTAATGGGAGAACTGTGGGATTTTTTATTACTTAGCGCAAAGTAAGTGAAATTAAAAAGTGCAAAATCTGTGATGAATAAAACGCAAGTGATTAGGTAAAGTATTTACCCATTTTGATCGATGATTTTGGGCTTATAAGGGTGAGCACGATCGAGGAAAGACGTTCACAAAATACCTATACCCTAAGGAACAGCGCCTATTCCCTAGGACATAACCATTATTCCTTAGAGAAAAGCACTTATTCCCTAGGGTATAACCATTATTCCTCAAGGAATAGCTCCTACTCCCTAGGGTATAACCACTATTCCTCAGGGAAAAGCCCCTATTCTCTAGGATATAACCGATATTCCCCAGAGAAAAGTCCCTATTCCCTAGGGAATAACCGGTATTCCTTGAGGAACAGCCCCTATTCCCTAAGGAATAGCCGGTATTCTCTAGGATATAACCATTATTCCTCAGGGAAAAGTACCTATTCCTTAGGGAATAACCGGTATTCCTTGAGAAACAGCACCTACTCCTAAAGAATCATCTATCTTTTTCTAGTCTATATGGCAAAACTACTTAAATTTACTAAGCGCTTTTAAACTACCGCAAAAAACCCCACAGCTTCAATACCGGCTATGGCACAACGCTCATCCTGATCAGAAACATCGCCACTAATACCTACTGCTCCAAGAATATTATTTTCAGCATCTTTAATTAGTACGCCACCCGGCACAGGCATTATTTTTCCACCCGCTACGTCGATTAAAGCATTCATAAAATCGGGTCGCTGTGCAGCAACACCAGCTAAACTTCTTGATGAAACGCCCATATTAACGGCACCCCAGGCTTTGGCGGTAGCAATTTGTTGCCTGATCATACTCGCGCCATCTTCTCTTTGTAGTGCTTTAATATGACCAGCCGTATCTAAAACCACTACGGTAAGAGGCGATAAATTTAACTCTCTAGCAATGTGAACAGCGGTATTTATAATAAGATTGGCTTGTTTCAATGTTAATACTGTCATCAGTAACTCTCGTTTATTTAAGTAGAGGGAAAAGATAAGGCTCAATTTTGTCGGCAAGAATAGATTGTGCTTTAGCGTTGGGATGTAATCCGTCCAGCTGCATTAAATCTTTATTCAGTACTACATCTTCGAGAATAAAAGGCACTAGCTGAATAGCTAACTCTTTGGCTAATTGTGGATAAACAGCATAAAACTGCTCTATATAGCGTTTACCATAATTAGGGGGAATTTTCATGGCCAACAGTATCACTTTAGCTCCAGAGTTTTGACTTAATCGCACAATTTCGGTCAGATTGTTTTTCATCTGTACCAGTGAAAGTCCTTTCAAGCCATCATTAGCGCCCAATTGCAGCAATACGATATCGGGTTTATGGGTTGATAACAGGGCATTTAGACGGGATAAACCGCCTGCAGATGTTTCTCCACTAATACTGGCATTTATAATACTATAATGACGCTTGGTTTCAATAAGCTTTTTCTGTAATAAAGACACCCAACCTTGCTCAACAAGTTCAAGGCCATA
>CAIQNQ010000006.1 GCA_903873165.1 uncultured Methylococcaceae bacterium
TCGCAATACTTGAAATGACTGCATTAAATGAAAATTTTTGTTTGGCTTCTGTAGTGGCTTTTGTATTAATAGCGGCTTTCCTGTCGTCATTCGAAATTACTTTAAGTTTAGCAGGGTTTTAAATTGGGAATTGCTGATATTCTGCGTGAGTCATAACCTCCCGCAGATAAAGCCGTTGCTTATCATAATGGATAACGGTTGCAATTCGATATTCATTTACACCGACATCAAATAAGGTGTAACCATCAACATAATCTGCACTATTGAAAGTATTTCTTAATTCTAAAAAGTTTTTAGCTGACAACTGGCTAACTATATAAAACCATTCTTCCAATGCCAATTTAAATTTAGGATGGCGTCTGACCGGTAGTAACTGGCATCAACACTATCAGGACTTATAAGCACCGTATTACCGTTATTATCAATACCTAAATCAATAGCCCACCCTCTACGTCTCAGTTGGTGCGGTATAAGCGATGCTAAAAGCATGAGATACATTTGCCGATAAAAGCAATATTGCGGACAGAATTAATTTGATTTGATAGCAAAATAACTCCATGAAACAATTGGTTAAAAAATTTTCTGGTAATTTTTATTGCGTTTCAAATACTACCACTAACACCCTAACATTACAAATTAGGAATCCCTTCAGAAAACAACCCTACATCACGGACTAAACTACTCGATCCAATCAGGGGTAAGATTCGTTTAAATCATTAAAGTATCTGTACTGAACACGCCTATACGGATTGGATTAAATACATTATTCTACATTTTGGCAAAACATCATCGTGAGATAGGGGGGCTTGTCATATCACTCTTACATGTATTACCTTACCATCGGCACGGCGAAAAGTAACCGTGACTCGGTATTGATTACTCAATATTTCTGGTATCGTCTGCCAACTGCTGGTGAACTTGATGTCATGTTCTTTGGGTCAATAACGAATCAGATGTACCAGTTAATTGGCTAATACTGTGATGAATAAATGACTATCGGTGCGTTCTTCTTTATGATGAAAGATAGTCCTTGTATCAAGGGATTCAGAGTAGCTCAGTTGTCTCATTAGTTATTGATAACGTGTTGGATCCATGACTCCTGCTTCATCAAAACCCACTTTTCTAAGACGGCAAGCGTCACACACACCACAAGCATGCCCATCTGAATCAGCGGAATAACAAGAAACTGTCATTCTATAATCCACATTTAAAGCCAGCCCCTGCTTGATGATTTCAGATTTGCTCAAATCAATTAATGGGGTATGAATTTTAACAAACTCACCTTCTACACCCGCTTTCGTTGCTAAATTAGCTAAATTTTGAAATGCGCTGATAAATTCAGGTCTGCAATCAGGATATCCTGAATAATCTACCGCATTCACCCCTATAAATATATCGTGAGCTTCAACAACCTCTGCCCACCCTAAGGCAAATGACAAAAATATAGTGTTTCTGGCGGGCACATAAGTGACTGGAATACCTTCTTGAGGGGTATTCGGTACTGCAATGTGCTCGTCAGTTAAAGCTGAACCACCAATAGCTCCCAGTCCCAATTTAATTATTTTATGGTCTTTAACTTGATAATGTTTTGCTATCTGACTGGCTGCAACCAATTCAGCATTATGGCGTTGCCCATAATCAAAACTTAAGGCGTAACATTCATAACCTTGCTGCGTAGCAAGTGCAAGTACAGTAATAGAATCTAATCCACCTGATAGAAGAATAATGGCTTTTTTTTGCATGTGACTTATTTACCTTGGGCGTTATCCCAAAGCAACTTATGTAATTGAATTTGAAATCGAACTTGCAACCTATCCCGCAGAATCTTTTCAGCAAGTTCAGTTGGATTTTGTAAACCCATCACAGGTGAAAATAAAATCTCACAAACATCATAAAGCTTATGCTTAACCATAAGTTCTTTTGACCATTCGTAGTCTTCATCATTACCAATAACGAATTTAATTTGATCTTGGAGTTTAAGAAAATCAATATTTTGATAAAGATTTTTACTTAACTCACCGGAACTAGGGGTTTTAAAATCTAACACCTTAATAGCACGCGCATCCACTTTCGAAACATCTAATGCACCACTAGTCTCTAAAGAAACCGCAAAACCGTTATCAAGCAACTGTTTGATTAATTCAATACAACCAACTTGAGCCAAGGGTTCTCCACCTGTTACGGTGACGTATTTTGTGCCGTATTCTGCAACTTGAGCAATTATATCTGTGATAGCCACTTTTTCTCCGCCAGTAAAGGCGTACGCTGTATCACAATAGGTACAACGCAAAGGACATCCCGTTAATCTAATAAACACGGTAGGTATACCTACCGTATTAGATTCACCTTGTAGCGAGTAAAAAATTTCAGTGATTCTAAGAAAGTTCACTATCAATTTTTAACTTCATCCAATTTAAGCAATTTCTTTTCCGCAATCGGCGCAACCTGAGATTTTGGAAACGCTATACCTATCCGCGTAAAATATTCACGCGCTTTTGCCGCGTTATTCTTGTCCATTTCTATCATACCCAATCTTAACAAAGCATCAGGTACTTTTGCTCCATTAGGATATTTCTCTAGCACATCAGTAAAAGCCTGATATGCCGCATTATTATCTTTCTGCACACGATAGGCCTCAGCCAACCAATATTGCGCATTATTAGCGTATAAACTTTTTGGATATTTAGTTAAATACGCTTTAAACATATCAATTGATTGTGAAGTATGACCTGTTCTAAGCTCATTATAAGCCGTAGCGTAATCTTGTTTCTCTGGAGATGAAACCTCTGTTGCAAGTGCTTTAGGCGGTAATACAGGTGTACTTTCCACTGTTGATGTTGTACTGACAGGTGCAGACTTAGTAGCAGGCTCACCAACCGATACGGGTGCTGGTACAGGTACAGGTACAGGTACTGTTTCAGTCGCCACTTGACTTTGTCCAGACACACCTGCTCCAGATGTTGCATCAGGAGTTATCTGTGATGCGACACCCCCCTTATTCTCAATACTTTGCAAGCGCTCATCAAAATCAGAATACAACTTAGATTGGCGCTTCTTTAATTCATCTATAAGGAAGGCTTGTTCATCTACTTTTCCAGTCAATTGCTGCACTTCTGTTTGCATTTGCTCTAATCGAGCCATCAGTTCATACATAGCAGTTGATGACGCAGCATTTGCAGTGTTAACTGGAGCTTGTGACGAAGCCGGATAAGAAGAGTTATCAACGACAGTCGGTAATTCTGCTTGTACATTTGTACAAGCAGACAACAACAATATAAGACTAGTTTTTTTCATTTAACGCAATTATTTAGGTAAATATACAATTTCTGTACGACGATTCTTTTCCCACGCAGACTCATCATTACCAAAAGCAGCGGGCTTTTCTTCGCCATAACTTACAATGTTCACTTGACTTTCAGAAACACCTTGGATTTTCATCATTCCCGCTACTGATTTAGCACGTTGTTCACCTAAAGCAATATTGTATTCAGGTGCACCACGCTCATCTGTATTACCTTCAAGAGTAATTTTTTGACTTGGATTTGCCACCAAATACTGAGCATGAGCATTGATAACAGGAATAAAGTCAGGCATCACCTCTGAACTGTCTAACATAAAATAAATAGTACGTTTTGACAATGGGCTATTGGGATCATTAAATTCAGGACCTAAGGAACTTGCATAATCACCATTACCCGATAATCCTAACCCATTAATGCCAGTACTATTTCCTATACCATTAGTTGATGCGTCATTAATTCCGCTAGTTGCGTTTTGACTACCATCAGTTAAACTTGCATCTTTTTCATCATCCGTACACGCAGTTAACAAAACCGCACCGATAGCAAAAGCCAATAATGTTTTATTTAATTTCATCTTTATTTCCTAATATTTAAGTGCAAACTTTAAAAAATACCCATTGCTTAGCTAAATAGCCTAAGGAGCCCACGAAGGATCTCGAACCTCACCACTGTTTAAAACTAATTTTTGTTGCATTCTACCATCTAATGACACAGCCGATAAGAATCCTACTCTACCTTTTTTAGAGGCATACAAAATCATACTACCGTTAGGAGCAAAACTTGGAGACTCGTCATTAGGTCCAGAAGTTATCGCATTAACTGCGTGACTTCCCATATCCATTACCGCAATAGAATAGTTATTGCCATTTCCTTGCACCATGACTAAATTCCTACCGTCCGGCGAAAAACTTGCACTGGCATTATAACTACCAGAAAAAGTAAGTCGTTTTTCTTGACCTCCTTGACTAGACACGATATAAATCTGTGGATTTCCACCTCTATTAGAAGTAAAAACTACACTATTCCCGTCAGGAGACCAACTCGGTTCTGTATCGATCGCCATGCTTTTACTTAGCTTAGTTAATCCTCGACTTGATAAATTTAAAACATAAATATCAGGGCTACCATCTTTCGACAATGTTAATGCTAAACGCGTCCCATCGGGCGACCAGGATGGAGCACCATTTATTCCAGGAAACTCTGCGACTTTAACTCGCTCACCTGAAGATAAAGTTTGGATATAGATAGCCGCTGCTTTTCTTTCAAATGAAACATAAGCTAATTTTTTACCATCTGGCGACCAAGCAGGTGACATTAAAGGTTCAATTGACGATGCAATAGTTTGGGGATTATAACCATCTGCATCTGCAACTTGCACCTGATGGACTCGTTGAACATTACTAGTTACGTAAGCTATACGCCCACCAAACACGCCTTTTTTACCCGTTAATTTTTCAAAAATAAGGTCACTTATATAATGCGCTGCCTTTCTTAAATCAGCACTAGATGAAGACATTTTATAGCCTAAAATCTGACTGCTTTTATAGACATCAAATAATTGGAACTGAACGCTGTACTGACCAGGGCCAGTACTAAGCACTTGACCAATAACCATATAGTTTTGTCCAAGTCCTTGCCATTCCTTAAAGTTAATTGCAGAGGCGGTACTTGGTTGATTAGGCATAGCCTGCTCATCTAACATTTTAAAATAACCGCTACGCTCTAAATCAGCATTAACAACGCCACTGACATCAACAGGAGCACTATCTGAACCGAATGGCACAATTGCAAGAGGGGTTGCACTTTCTATCCCTTTCGTAATTTCAATATTCAACTCAGCAAAGCTATTTTGAATATTAAAACCTAGCACCACTATCAACAATATTGTTCTAATAAAAATCACGTACACTCCTATTCAAGTTTTTATTTTGATCTAATAAATCAATTTTATTTGTATTAGCAACGCATTAATCTCTTAAATTTAACCCAAGGTTATTTTGCTTAAAATCACCTAGGATCAAAAGTAAACGTAAATGTTCTAAATTCTCTAGCAAATAGCTCTTTATCGTTAGGCACTGGCAATGGAGAGGCTTTATTAACCGCGTTTTCTGCTGATCTATCAAAAATCTCATCACCACTACTTTTTATTACTTCTGCATCAATTACTGTACCATCCGACATCAGCCTAACCCTAATGATACATTTTAAACCTTGGGCCGCATCGACTGGACGAATCCAACTACGGTCAACTTTTCTCGTAATAGCTAACTTGGCTTGTTCAACTTCACTCGATTGAGCCGCAACTCGAGCCGCCTGAGCAGCGGCATCAGTCTTTGCTTTTGCCTCGGCTGCCGCTTGTGCCTTTGCTTCTTGCGCTGCTTTAGCAGCCTCTTTTGCTGCTTCTGCCTTGGCTTGTTTAGCTGCTTCAGCTTTTGCCTCGGCTGCCGCTTGTGCCTTTGCTGCTTGCGCTGCTTTAGCAGCCTCTTTTGCTGCTTCTACTTTTGCTTGCTTAGCCACTTCAGCCTTAGCCTCGGCTGCCGCTTGTTCCTTTGCTTCTTGCGCTGCTTTAGCGGCCTCTTTTGCTGCTTCTGCTTTGGCTTGCTTAGCCGCTTCGACTTTAGCCTCAGCTGCTGCTTTTTCCTTTGCTTCTTGCGCTGCTTTAGCGGCCTCTTTTGCTGCTTCTGCTTTGGCTTGCTTAGCCGCTTCGACTTTAGCCTCGGCTGCTGCTTTTTCCTTAGCTTCTTGCACTGCTTTGGCAGCCGCTTCTTTTGCTGCTTCTGCTTTAGCTTGCTTTGCCGCTTCAGCCTTTGCTTCTGCAGACGCTTGCTCCTTAGCTTCTTGAGCTGCTTTGGCAGCCGCCTCTTTTGCGGCTTCTGCTTTAGCTTGTTTAGCCGCTTCAGCTTTTGCCTCGGCTGCCGCTTGTTCTTTAGCCTCTTGCGCCACTTTGGCAGCCGCCTCTTTTACGGCTTCTGCTTTAGCTTGTTTAGCCGCCTCAGCCTTTGCTTCAGCAGCCGCTTGCTCCTTAGCTTCTTGAGCTGACCTACTAGCCTCTCTTGCTGCCAATGCCTCAGCTTGAGCTTGCTTTTCAATTTCTGCTTGTCTATTAGCTTCTGCTTGCGCTTTTTCTTGCTCAGCTTGTTTAGCTTCCGCTTCGGCTTTTTCTTTTGCTGCTTCCTCGGCCTTAATTGCTGCGGCTTCTTCCTGCAAACTAGCCGTATCAATCATTGTTGCATGAATAATTTCTGCAGACACCGGCTCTTTAGGCGTAGGCTTATAAAGCGCACTTAGCACAAATAAACCCAACAGCGTTAGATGTAAAGCTATCGCTAATAACGTCGGTCGAGTAAATTTATTCTTTTTTTCCATCAATATCTATTTGTTGTCTTCAGGCTTGGTCATTAATCCCACAGTTTCAACACCCGCATTTTTTAAAGACGCCATCACAGTCACTACAGTTCCGTAACTTACGCCCTTATCCGCATTAATTAAAACTTTTGTTTTTGGCTGATTAGTCAAAATACCCGCTACTTTTGCATTAATCTCTTCCGGCAAAACCGGCACATCATTGTTATTATCAGACTTAATAAAGTATTCACCCGATTCTTTTATAGAAATAACAATCGGTGGTGCATTAGCATCGCCATCAGACTCTACTGTTTTAGATTCTGCCTGTGGCAAATCCACTTCAACGCCTGTTTGCAACATAGGTGTGGTTATCATAAAGATAATCAGTAATACCAAGGTAACATCAATGTAAGGAACTACATTGATTTCACTCATGGGTCTTCTACGACCATTTTTTCTACTAAATTGGGGAGCACTCATTTTTGGTGAGCCTGTCTTTGTAATAACACCACAAATTCTTCTACGAATAACTCATATCGACCAACCAGTCTATCTAAGCGCGTAGAAAACCGATTGTAAGCAATAACGGCCGGAATCGCCGCAAACAAACCAATCGCAGTAGCAATCAACGCTTCAGCAATACCAGGTGCCACTTGAGCTAGGGTTGCTTGTTTAACGTTACCCAACGCCATGAATGAATTCATAATCCCCCACACCGTGCCAAATAAACCAATGTATGGACTGATAGAACCTACGGTAGCCAGAAACGATAAATGTTCATCTAAGCGTTCTAATTCACGGGACAACTCAATACGCATTGCTCTTTGGGCACTCTCAACTTGCACCCCAGGCTCTACATTACCGGCTTGGCGCATTCTAGAGAACTCTTTATATCCAGCTAAGAAAATCTTTTCTATACCCTCTGGTTCAAAGTCTTTCGCTGATAATTTTCTATAAAGATCAGCTAAGGCGACACCAGACCAAAATTGTTCTTCAAATTCATCAGTGATTTCAACGGCTCGATTCAGCTCTTTACGCTTAGAAAATATAAATGTCCAAGAAGCTAGTGATGCTGAAAACAGCAAAAACATCACAAATTGCACCACAAAACTAGCATCTTTGACTAAATGGAAAATAGATAAATCAGTATTCATTCTTTAACAGCTCTAGTAAGTTTTCAGGAATTTCTTTGGGTCTTAGGGTTTTAGCGTCTAAACAAGCAATACGCACCGTGCTTTTACATAATACTTCATCATTTCTAGTAATACTTTGTGCAAAACTAACACTCACTTTTTTAGCTTGCACGACTTCAGCGCTCACTATAATTTGATCATTAAACAAGGCGGGACGCAAATAATCCACCTCTATAGAACGTACAGCAAAAATTATACCGTTATTGGCAATTAACTCATCCTGCTCAAAACCCAAGGCCCTGAGCATTTCAGTCCTAGCGCGTTCAAAGAACTTAAGGTAATTTGCATAAAAAACCACCCCACCTGCATCGGTATCTTCATAGTAAACCCGGACGGGCCAATAAAAAGTTGTCAGACTCATGCTGCTAAATCAACACAAAAACAACTAACATGATTTGCGACTGGCATAAAATAGATCACTCAAACAAATCCTCAAATACCCCAATTTGCTTAGGAGCTGGCAGACCAAAATGGAGATAAGCATTTCTGGTGACCACACGTCCGCGCGGTGTTCGCATAATAAAACCTTGTTGCAATAAATAAGGTTCTAAAACGTCCTCAATCGTACCACGCTCTTCGCTAATAGCCGCCGCTAACGTATCCAATCCAACCGGGCCACCATCAAAGTTTTCAATCATAGTCAACAGCAACTTACGATCTAAGGCATCAAAGCCATTACTATCAACCCTCAACATGTCTAAAGCTTGCATAGCCGCCACTTCAGTAATGGTGCCATCCCCTTTTACTTCTGCGTAATCACGCACCCGGCGTAATAATCTATTTGCGATTCTAGGGGTACCACGAGAACGCCTAGCAATTTCATACGCACCCCTTTGTTCCATGGCAATACCTAAAACATTAGCAGAGCGAGTCACTATACTAGCCAATTCGTCTACGGTATAAAACTCTAAACGTTGGACAATACCAAAACGATCTCGCAACGGTGAGGTTAACAAACCAGCCCTAGTCGTAGCGCCAATTAATGTAAAAGGGGGTAAATCTAATTTGATTGACCGAGCCGCTGGCCCCTCGCCAATCATAATATCCAATTGATAATCTTCCATAGCGGGATAGAGAATTTCCTCAACCGCTGGATTTAAGCGATGAATTTCATCAATAAACAATACATCGTGTGCTTCAAGGTTAGTTAACAGCGCCGCTAGATCACCGGCTTTATCCAATACTGGCCCAGATGTTTGACGAATTTTAACACACATTTCAGCTGCAATGATATTAGCCAAAGTGGTTTTTCCTAATCCAGGCGGACCAAAAATGAGCACATGGTCCAAAGCTTCTTGGCGTGCTGTTGCTGCTTGAATAAATATCTCCATCTGGGCACGTAATTCCTTTTGCCCCACATAATCAGCTAACCTTTTAGGACGAATAGCCCGATCTTGACGTTCCTCATCAACATTGCCTCGTGCTGTGATTAATCGATCACTTTCAATCATCTAACCGCACCTTGTAACGCTAAACGAATAATATCTTCGCAGGTTTTATCATCTGCACTAATATTTTGCACCATTTTACTGGCATCTAACGGTTTGTAGCCCAAAGAACAAAGCGCACTGATCGCTTCTTGTTTAGGATTAACGATACTGATCGGACTAACACCCGATTGATGATTGACACTCGCTACACTTGACTCTTCCAGCTCAGGCAACCTATCGCGCATTTCAATCACCAACCGCTCAGCCGTTTTTTTACCTACACCGGGCAAGCGCACTAAAGCTTGAGTATCATTATCATGAATACAACGATGAAACTCTTCTGCGCTTTGTCCCGATAGAATAGTCAACGCCAACTTTGGCCCCACTCCATTTACCTTAATTAAGGTTCTAAACAAACTGCGCTCAGCTTCAGCAAAAAAGCCAAACAGAATATGCGCATCTTCTCTAACCACTAAGTGAGTATGTAACTTAATCTCTTGATTTAAAGCAGGCAAATCATAAAAGGTGGTCATAGGGGCTTCTATTTCATAACCTACACCATTCACATCTAGTACTAAGAACGGTGGCGCTTTATGCACTAACTTGCCGCGTAAAAACCCTATCATCGAGTCATCCCTTGTTTCGCTAACATACGCGCCGTTTGTTGATAATTACCATGACAAATAGCAATAGCCAAGGCATCACTCGCATCCAAAGACAACTCCCCTTGTACATTTAACAATATTTTCACCATATGCTGTACCTGAGTTTTATCGGCAGCCCCTTTACCCACGACCGCCTGTTTTACTTGGCGGGCGGCATATTCATACACCGGGATATTTTGCGTTTGCACTGCACAAATCGCTGCGCCTCTTGCTTGACCTAATTTTAAAGCCGAATCGGCATTCTTGTGCATAAAGACCTGTTCAATGGCCATTTGTTCCGGCTGATAGTTAGCGACTATTTCTAACAACCCATCAAAGATTTGTTTAAGCCGATCTGGAAAGTAATCCACCTTTATTTTAATACTACCACTGGCAATATAATGATAACCCCGAGGCGAATCCTCTATTATTCCGTAACCTGTTATTCTTGAACCTGGATCAATACCTAAAATTCTCATCAAACCTTTATTGTTGATTTAAGTGCATAATACCCTATAGCCTAACAAACACTTTAAAACTTATAAAATATGTTCTAAAACAAACGTCAAAGCGGGATCGGTACTATAAAAATCGGCATTCTCTCGCACGATATCACGATCCACCACCCCGCCAAAGCCAATCACATAAGCACCCGCCTGCTTAGCTTCCAAATCTGTTTTACCATCGCCAATCATAAGCAACGGCGCTTCTGTCTTTAAACCCGCCACTACCACGGCTTTACCACCCGTTCTTGCGAGAGGTGACGCTTGATCAAAGCCAGCATAGGCGCCAGCTTCATCAAAAAACACTTCCACCGCATGGACGTGAGATTCAGGTAAACCCAAATAAGCCGCCAACGGTAAAATGGCAGGGCGTAAGCCACCACTAATAATATGTACGGTTTTGCCTTGTGCTAATAAGGTGCTAAATACCTCTTTAACACCCGCGACTATCTCAGCAATATACAGATCAGCCACCCAATCTATGCTGGCTTTATCAGGTTTAATTAAAGCTAAACGGCGCTCATACACGGCTTCTAAAGGAAACTCACCATTCATTGCGGCGTCCGTTAATTTAGCAATCTCAGCGCCCATCCCTGCTCGACGCGCTAACTCATCAATCCCTTCAATTTTGCTTAAAGTGCTATCACAATCAAAGCAAATAACATCAAAACTCATAACTTCCCGAAAAACAACGTTTAATTAAAGTGTGCAGTTTAACAGCTTTGCTATAATCTCGATATTACCAAGTCGACACAAGTATGCAAAAATTGATAAAACTTTCAGCACAGCCTATTAAACAGCGTGGCATCAGCCTACAAAGCGCGATGCTGGCAACGGTATTAATCCCGCTCAGCATTGCGGTGATTATCAATCTATACCAACACTACACCACGCAACTCGCGCCCAACGTAAGCTTTTCTACGCTAACAGGAGAAAAAATAGCCTTACAGGCGCTCCAAGGTAAACCCGTCTTAATCAGCTTTTGGGCTTCGGATTGCCCTGAATGCCTTAAAGAGATCCCCGTATTTACGGAACTGTATCAACAGTACCATAATAAAGGCCTAGAGATCATTGCCGTTGCCATGCCTTATGACCCGCCCAATCATGTGCTTGCTATTCATAAGGAAAGACAAATCCCCTATCCGATCGCCTTGGATTTAGATGCGGAAGTGACTCATGCCTTTGATGATGTACAAGTAACCCCAACCACCTTTTTAATTAATCCTGCAGGGGCGATTGATTTAAAAATTATTGGTAAACTTGATCCGAACGAACTTAAAACTCATATCGAAACTTTTATAAAAGGATAACCCATGCTCTGGCTTAAAGCGCTACATCTTATATTTATGGTCACCTGGTTTGCAGGCTTATTTTATTTACCTAGACTGTTCGTTTATCACGCCATGAGTACTGATGACATCAGCAATGAGCGCTTTAAAGTCATGGAAAGAAAACTCTACTACGGCATTATGACGCCCGGCATGATTATTACCTTTATCTTTGGTATTTGGATGCTCACCGACTACGCATGGGCTATTTATGGACACAGTGGTTGGTTACACGCCAAACTGGGCTTACTATTTATTCTAGTGATATATCATGTGTTATGTGGCATCTGGTTACTGGACTTTAAGCATGATCGTAATAAACGTAGCCATGTGTATTACCGCTGGATGAATGAAGTACCCGTGTTATTTTTAGTCGGTATCATTATCTTGGCAGTGGTTAAGCCTTTTTGATATATTGAAATAAGCAGAAATAGCATACATGTCAAGAGGTGAAACACTAAAAGCCAACACCCCATATTTTATGCAAATCTAACTTAAAGCCTGCTAACAACTCACCTGCTTGCAAAAACTCAGGTTTGTTAATAATAACCATTGATACTTGAGGATGGAAAACAAAAACTTGCTGATTCTCAGGGTCGACTAACCAGCCTAGACTTGCACCATTTTCGATATATTCCTGCATTTTATCTTGCAAGTTTTTAATGCTGTCACTGGGTGAGCGAAGTTCAATAACAAAATCTGGACACACAGGTAAAAACCGCTGCTTTTGTTCACGTGTTAATGCGCTCAACCGTGTTCTTTTAACCCAGGAGACATCTGGCGAGCGTATCGCCCCATTAGGAAGTGTGTAACCCGTCGACGAATCAAATGCTACACCACTTTGATCTTGCTCAGTCCAATTATAAAGTTGTGCTGCCAGACTCAAATTGCGCCAACCAGTTTCTCCTCCTGTAGGTGCCATAATCTCACAATCTCCTAATGCGCTGCGCTCAATCCGTAATTCTTTATTTGCCTGACAAAAGTCAAAAAACTGTTCATTTACGATTTGCAACGAGGGCGGCCAATGCAATACCAATGGAGCCATAGCTGAATTTTCATTAACGACAACACTATTTAAACTCATAACACCCCCTTTTCTCTAAAACACATCATCACTCAATTTCGTAGATCACACGCATCAATTGGAAATAAAACCATTTTTTAATTAGAAAAATTCTAGCACACCACAAATAATAGCTGTAATTAAAGAATTAAGAGGCGGTTATAAAGATGTCATCTTTTGGCTAAATAAACGAGTTAATACTTCTTTAAGCTGATCAAAGTGAGGGTGGCTAAAGTCATAAGGTGCGTTTGGGTAGGCAAGTTTATAAATGTCATTAAGAATTGCCTTGTGGTGGTCTTTCGCTTTAAATTGAGAACACTGTAAGAACGATTCTATGCACTGTTTTTCTGAACTAGAGATTGTCGATAAAAGCAGAGATTCTAAATAGCCAATCTGGGTGACGGGGTCGCACATAATGTAAGTTTCTGCGACTGGATTAAAACCAAGTTTATCGATAACAGCCGTTAAGCTTGCCTGGGTATTTTCATAACCACCATGAGCAGCATCATTCTTTACATCATCGGCATCAACGACAAACAATACTTTTTGAATGTAATCAGTGTTGATTTGCATTTTTAGCTGTTCATAACTCCTATACTGCTCATTAAATAAATTAATTTTACCGCCAACCCTATAGAAAACTGGCTTTATTTCAAACTGAAGGTGGACTCTTAAGGTTTCCAAAAACTCTTCATCAGTTTTCCCTTCACAAACAATAGCAACATTTACCATCCTCTAAGCTCGCGTTCTTGTTCAATACTCTCAAAAAGCAACTCATAATCAAGGGTCATGGACTTAATCTCTTGCTGCTTATTTTTAACAAGGGTGGTATAGCTTATATCCTGCTCATCGAGTTTCTTTGCAACTCGGGCAAATGAATCTAACATTTCTTTAGAATGGGTAATTGCAAACACCTGGCTATTATTCTTTTTAGAGAGCGTTAAAATTAGTTCCCATAAGCGGTCTAATTGCGTGTAGTGAACACCATTATCAATTTCATCAACAAATAAGTAACCGTCTTTGCACGCATAAAGTGCACAGATGATAGAAATATAATGTCTTAAACCATCCCCAAACTCGACGATATCGCGGTATTGACCCTTTGTTTTACATTGCGGTTTATTACCGATGTTTTTGAAACCCTCGATACTGTCGTCAAATTCTTTAATAAAGCCATTAAGCTTATCTTCTTGATCTTGTTGTTGGATGGCTTGATAGGCAACAATAAGATCATCATTAGACCAGCCAAAGTTATCAATAAATTGAATGGTAGAGTCATGCTCAAATGTAAAACTTAAGTCGTTAACATTAATCGCCTTGGAGTCACCATTAATCATAAATTGATAGACCTTGGTGGCATCTCTTTCAATGATAGAAAACGCTGAATTACTTAAATTAGATTTAACTGAATAGCTACGAGTTGCATCTAAAAAGTTTAGATAATGAAAATTCGTATTGATTGAGTTAGGGTTTTGATAGCTGATCGGCTTATCAATTATATTAAGGTTTTCTCGCGAGAATTTAATATCAAAAATAGCCGTTATCATGGCATTAATACTTTTGGAACGCACATTAATCAAACAAGCCTCCATAAAAGCTGTTTTACCTATGTTATTTTTGCCACCTATCAAATTAACCCGCTTAAAGCCCTTGGCTTCAAAATCGGTGAAACATTTAAACTGCTTTATCTCTATTTCAGTTAAAAAGTGCTCATTCATCTTATGTATCTTATCTAAACCCATTTAAAGTATTATTGTCATCATAACATACAAAAAAAGCCAGATAATGCGCTCATCTGGCTTTTATCAAACGTTTTAAAACCTGCGGGATCTACACCACAATCACATGGATCGGATCAGTCCAAACACCCACACCATTAGTGCCAATAGCCCTTAGGCGCAGCCAATAAGCATGGGAGGGAACTAATCGCGTCAATTGCATGTGGGATGCGTTTTTAGATGACAAAGCA
>CAIQNQ010000007.1 GCA_903873165.1 uncultured Methylococcaceae bacterium
AGGTATAAATCCATTAAAAATAACAGGTTAAGCTGTTTTTATGATATAATTTAAACCATGAAAACAATCGCCGATCTTGATACTTTATCCATTGATGCAGCCGCTAAAACACGAATAGCGGCATTGCTTCAGTCGCTTTTTGATCAGGTGGATCACAAAGACGCTATTATAAAAGCCAGAGACTCTAAAATAGAGGCGCTCACCTTTGAGCTGGCTTATCTTAAACGAATGCGTTATGGCGTTAAAAGTGAGGCTCTCTCTCAAGTTCAACACGATCTGTTCGAAGAAGCTTTTGATGCTGATTTAGCCGCCGTTGAAGCAGAACTTGAGCAACTCTCGGATCATAAACCAAAAAAGACGGTCGCTAAGCCTAAACGGCTACGCGCCGGTCGTCAACCGCTACCTTCCCATTTGCCACGCACTGAAATCCATCATGAGCCTGAAAACTGTGTCTGTGGTAAATGTGGTAATACCCAGTTGGTTAAAATCGGTGAAGACATCAGTGAACAACTTCATGTTGAGCCGGCTAAATTTTCCGTCATTCGGCATATTCGCCCCCAATATGCGTGCCGTCCTTGCGAAACCATTATTGCTAAGCCGATTCCAGCGGCCATCATTGATGGCGGTATGGCAACAGTAGAATTACTAACCTGGGTGCTGATTCATAAATATGTGGATCATTTACCACTCTATCGTATTGAACAGATTGCCGATCGACAAAAAGTCACTTTATCACGTTCAACTTTAGCGAATTGGGTCGGTAAAATGGGCGTAGCTTTACAACCCTTGGTTGATCGATTGGCCTGGCATTTATTACAGGGCAATACCATACATGCGGATGAGACACCTGTCTCGCAACTGGATCCGGGGCGAGGCAAAACTAAAAAAGCGTATCTGTGGGCCTATCGTAGCAACGACTTACAAGCAGGGCCACGCATCATCGTCTTCGACTATCGGGGCGGTCGAGGCGGAGTACATTGTCGGCAGTTCCTTGGTGAATGGCAGGGACACCTGATGGTAGATGACTACAGTGGTTATAAAGCGACGTTTAATGCGAAGAAAACAGTCATGCCCTGCATTGAATTAGGGTGCTGGGCGCACGCACGACGAAAATTCTTTGAGTTACATAATTCTAATCAGAGTCCTATGGCGAAAGAGGCGCTGGATCGAATTGGATTACTTTATGCCATTGAGGCTGAAGCAAAAACCATGAGTTGTGCGACACGTCAACAGTACCGAAAAACAAAAAGCCTACCCGTCCTGATTGAACTACAGCAGTGGTTGATATCGACACGGGCGACAACAGCTAACGGTAGCACATCAGCTAAAGCCATCGATTACACCTTGCGGCGTTGGGCGAGTCTTATTCGTTATGCCGAAACGGGGGAGTTACCCATCGATAATAATCCGGTTGAAAATGTCATCCGTCCTATTGCCTTAGGTAAAAAGAACTGGTTGTTTGCGGGTTCAGAACGCGCCGGACAACGAGCGGCTGCTATTCAATCCTTACTGGGCACCGCGAAACTCAATGGCTTAAATCCCGAGGCGTGGCTAAGAGATACCTTAGAAAAACTGCCAACGTGGCCCTATAGTCGTATTGATGAATTGCTGCCTTTTCCTGCTGCTTCCTCAGAGGTTAGCTCACAGGGTGAAAAATAAAGGTAGGTGGATTTGTTGTTCGCTTACGAAACACCCCCTGAGTTATTTGATATATAGAAAGTATTTTGTTTGCCGTTACAATCACCCAATAAGGCACAAAAACCTTTCTGATTTGGAAATGCCACTAGATATTGTTTCAATTCTTGATAAACATCAGGCATTGCTTCAACCCATACAACCGGTTTTTTTAAACTTAAATAATTTGCCGCCTCTTGACCTTTATGCGCACCTAGGTGCAATATGCCTTTTGAAGATTTATATACTTGACGTAATAAATCCCAACTATCCTTAGTTGTCAGTTTATCCGTATATAAATATGATTTATTTGAACTCATGAAATATTTTTAACTAAAACATTAGGTTGAATTACCCCAAAATGCCTATATGTTTTTGTACACAATTTAAGCTAAAGAATATTAGGGTTAAAAGGAATCTACTGAATTTATATTTTAAAAATCATACTGACTTAGATTTATTCTATGAATTCGCATATCAATATGCTTTACTATTCAATTTAAAATCAATCTCTTTTAAATTAAGCCTAACACTCGCTATATAAGCCTTTTCAACATCAGACCAATGACCGTAAGTTGTCGCAACAAATGTACCATCAGTTAATAGTTCTACCCCCGTATAACAACAATCCCCCTCCACACCTTTATCATTCTTATAATTTTTCATCAATCTAACACGATATTGACCTTCACTACCTTTAACAATGTCATCATATGACCCTACCCATGCAACCCAATCCCCGTGGGTCGAGCTTTTCAGTTTCATGTCTCGGAAAGAAATGAGTAGTCGTCCATCAGGTGCATATTTGCCAACGTGGCGATGACCTGTTAATGCATCGGGCAATTCGCGTGGGTCACTCCACGTCTTGCCTTCGTTATTCGAAAAAATGACATAAGAATTGTATTGTTGACTCTCATCGCGCAACAATACTGCAAGCTGTTTGCCATCGGGTGAGCGAATTATGCCTGGCTCGCATAACTGTAAAGGTGGTTTGGAAACAATTATTTCTGGCTGTGTCCACGTTAAACCTCCATCAGTTGAAATTGTCTTATACACAATGAAAATAGGCGGCTGCATCACCGTTCCATTTGCATGCAAATACTTGCCGTTATCATGAAACAGAGCCATATAATCACCGTTGTTAAGCCGTTCCATACTGGACATAGTTACCATGCCGCCAAAAGGATTTTCGCCACCGATAGGCTGGAGTTCTGTCCATATTTTGCCATCGTCCTCACTAAGTGAAGTACGAATCGGATATAAACCCGAAAACACAATTAACCGCTTCTTGCCTTGCTTGTCAATCACGCGAAAAATCGTTGGTGTCCCCAGTGAAGTATCCCAACTCTTAGGTACAGGTAAGCGTTCCGACCACGTCAAGCCCCCGTCCGTACTACGCTTCATCACAATCACACCGCGCCCAAGGCCCTTGGTGTAAACGGAAATGATTGTCTTCATATCTTCCAACAATACAGACGCGAGATGACCGAGTGATTGTTCTGGTTCGCGGTCGACGACTGTCTGCCTCTGCTTCTCATTACTGAGATCAATGAGCGGAATGGAATAAATTCTAGGTTGTTGGAACGACTGCGGTTCATTAGCGTAAGCAAGACTAAAAGTAATGCACAAAAGTGCGATGATAAAAATACTAACCTTTGAATTTTTCATTGTTACAACCATTGTACACTCGTCGCATAATTTAATACTTCGGACGATTTTAAGATATTGAAATAAAATATTATTTAACGAATGACCTCAAAAATACCGCCATAAATTAGATTGCTATGCAGTCACATTCGTCCTGATAAATATTTTGCCACGAAACTAGGGTAGGTGCTTACATGCTCTCCAATGTCTTGCAGCGGAAGCTATATACCCACATTTTCTAAAAACTCTAAACCTTGCCAAAATCCCTCACCTTTATTTTTATGACCTTGCCATACTTCGGGAATAAACTGCACATTTGGCGCAAGAGTAGCCATTTTTTCTTTCAACATTTTAAAGTCCACATCGCCTTTCCCTATTTGTACACCTTCACCATCGGCACCTTTTGCATCAACTACATGTAAATGCACTGTAAATGGCAATACTTTATCTAAAAATTCTGCAAAGTCCCAATTGAAATAATTACACGCCATCATAGAATGAGATATGTCTAAACAAATTTTATGACCTGTTTTATTACAAAAAGAAACAATCTCATCTGGATCAATAAATAAATTATGGTGACTTTGACCACCAAAATGCCAAGGAAATGGAGGCATCGTTTGAATTGCTAACTCTACAGAAGATAAGTCAACTTGCTTTAAACTTTCTTCTATAAGTTCATACAACGGTATGCGGTCTTCAATAGAAAGAAAATGCTCTGGATTCCAGCCACCTACATTAACGACCAACACAGGTTTTTTAGTTTCTGGAAAATAATTTCCAATTGATTTTGCAACTAGAACAACCCTATTCAATTCATTAATTGAATGCTTCCTATATAACTCATCTCGACTAGCAAGATCCATAATATGATCACCTGAAAATAATTCAGGGCTATGTACAGCATAACCAATATTTTCATAATCTGAAAAAAAATCAGACAATGTCACATCCAAATCATGATAACTTAAATGAAACTCTACAAAATCTAATTTCATTTCACTAGTTAAACTTGCATAATCATGGAAACGAACGGGAATACCGTATGGCCTACCGAAATTGTAGTGATTTTTCTTTGAAACTTTCTCAAAAATATCTGATTCAAAAAACATATCACCCGTCTCAAAGTCATGAGTGGCAATCCGACCAACTAACTCTTCAATTCGGTTAGGTTGTAATCCTTGACCGGGACTCCTAACAATAATCATATCTCTATTTATCATTTCACCTTTTTTCAAAGATTGATTAATAACTAAACTTTTGGCTAAATTTTCCCTATTGATCAATTCACCTTGTGTTAATTCTCTATCTGATAACTCCCCCAATGCCTCCTCAACATTCCGTATTTGTCTCACCATTTCAGAAAACTCTTCAGGTAAAAGACTAACTTTATGATCATTACCTTCCATATTTCGATCAATCGTGAAATGTTTTTCGATAATTCTTGCTCCCATTGCAACAGCAGCTATTGGTACCTCAATACCTCGCTCATGCCCAGAATATCCGATCACGGAATCTGATAAACTTTTAAGACGCGACAAGTAACGTAAATTTACATCTTTAAAGGGAGCGGGATAAGTGGAGTTGCAGTGAAGAACTGCAAACGGTGCTCCAAGTTTTTTTAATAAATCAATAGACCCTTTAATTTCAACTTCTGTGCTCATACCAGTAGAACAAATCAATGGCTTACCAGTTTTAGTTAAGGCCTCCAACATTTCATAATTTGTAAAATCTGCTGAGGCAACTTTATATCCTTCCATCCCGTAGGCTTCTAAATTATATAAACTAACTAAATCCCACGGTGTACACAAAGGTAAAATACCTTTAGTATAACAATAATCAAAAACCTCACATAACTCACTAGATTTTAACTGAAATCGATTAAGTAAATCCAAGGTATACTGAGAACCTAAATCATAATCAGCCTCTGCATTTCCTCCTTTATTAGTGTAAAGTGTTTCCAAATCTCTCATTTGAAATTTTACACAATCTGCTCCTGAATCTATAGCAAGATCGACCAATTTCTTTGCTAAATTAATATCGCCATTATGGTTATTTCCTACTTCTGCAATAATAAAAGTTTTACTATCATCTGAAATTTGAAACTTCCCAATTTCAAATCCATTGTTTGCTTTCCTAGCTAATGCTACAAAGCGACCTCCTGCGTCTGTAAGCGGAATAATATCCCTGCCATCAGAGAATAACTCTTTTAATTTAAAAGTATCTGTATGTACCGCAGAAGAAACATAATTTTGATTCATCACTTGATCAACGGTCTGATTCAAATCAAAACTGGGCGAACTAATTAACCATCGGCGAAAATCACCATCACTAATAGCGCCAACTAAAACACCGTTATCCTCAACAACAAATACTATTCGTGACTTATTATCATTTATACGCTTAAGTGCCTCAATTATTCCATCCCCTGAAAACACCAGATAATTCTTAATACGTTTTTCAATACGCATGATTAAACTTACTCCTCTACCTAAATAACATATAGTAACTATAAACCCATAAGTTGCTTTTCATGGATGTAATTTATTAAATATTAAAAATAATTTCCTTTGAACATCCACTGAAAAAATTTCTAAAAAAACCTCTATCCCTTTGCCAAAGATGAAATAAGATGTTTAATGCGATACAATTTTTAAATCTTGTGTAAGGCTCTTATATTCGTTTTTGTAGTAAATCAGAAATTAGCAACCAATCATGAGGCTCATCAATTTCCAAAGCGGTATCTTCCGGCATTTCGTAGATGCCTATTTTTCCACCTAATCGACAATGACTTTCTTCGAGAAGGGTGCGACGGGTCACATAAAATGCTCCATTTTCCATTAACGTACCAGAAAAATCTTGTCTGCGTGGACGGCACAACGGATCATAATTAATTGCCGTCGCGTCGTCATTCCAGAAAAAACGTTTGGTACGCACTGCACTTAACATTGAATCGGCTCGTTTATCGCTAAATTGCTGTAAAGCCTGTGCAAGATGCCATGATTCCAGTAAAGGAGAAGTTGCTTGAATAGTAACTAAACTATCAAAAGATAACTCTTGCAGTGCATGCAGCATCACAGATTCTGTCGTGGCATTATCGGTAGCTAATTCGGCAGGACGACGCAAAACCTTTACGCCTAGATCCAAGCCTAAGACTACGGCTTCGATTTCAGCGCAATCAGTTGAAACAAAAACTTCATCAATGGCCCTGCATCCAACCGCAGCCCCCAGTACCCATGCGCAAAGTGGTTTACCGGCAATTTCTTTTATATTTTTTTTTGGAATGCTTTTAGAGCCACCACGTAAAGGTATTATTGCAATAATATTCATTTATTTTATAAATAAAAAAGTTGTGTAATTTATCTTTAGATTTTTTCGGGCAATACTAACCAGTGTTAAACCTACATCACCAATAAGCTTCAGACCTCTTTTGTAACTTCATGTTTGATGTTAATATTATTACTTATTATTCTCTCATGCAGTTATTTATGCATTGAAATAAAGTATCTTACTCATATTGACCTGTTAAATTTACATTTTTTTGATTACTCGATGTTCAGTTTTTGTAACTATCTGATAATTTTAGGGATATAAAAACACCGCGATTATAAGAATAACTATCTGAATAAATTGGTTATGTTTTTAATCTCTAAAATAGTCGTAGTTTACACTTAAAATCCTGAGCATCGAGTTTTAGTAAATCTAATTCTTTGTTATTTACTCTGAGACCTTTGCATAAATCATAATTATTTATTCATAATAAGCTAAAAGTACAATTTTTACTTATTTCACGTAAATAATGACGATTTAGCTTAATTGTCATCGATTAATGGGATTTTCACCCATCAATCCTCCATTTTAAGCGTAGTGCTCCCGTCTAATCGATAAACCTCGCTTAATATTATGAGCACCACACATCAGTTCTACGCGAGTGCGATTTCTCCCTAAGCCAAGATAACGGACTTTACCTATCGCATATTGTTGTTTGAGTACAGCAAAAAAGCGTTCGACGGTACTTTTACGCCTTCCGTCAGAACCTGCTTTGACGTTCTAAGCCGCCTCAGGATCTTGAGTAGAACTACAATCTTGTTTTTGTTAGGTCTACATTGTTTGGCTTCAATCACGTTCGCATCAATGACACTGATTTCACCCGCTTTAATGTATAACCCCTGTTCGGTCAGTTGATCATTAATGACATTTAACAGGGGGTTTATTAAAGCCTTTTTTTCTAACAGTTGACGAAAACGCCATAAGGTTGAATGATCAGGCGCTGACTCAGAAATACTTAAACCTATAAAACGACGAAATAGCAGATCACGCGCCAATTGTTTTTCTAACGCCGGATCACTTAAAGCGTACCAACTCTGTAATAACAGCGCTTTAAACATCGTTAAGGGTGGTCACGCTTTTTGACCGCGAGTACTCGCGTGAAGAGCGGCAAGTAAGTTTTCTATTCGTGACCAATCAATCAGTTCATGAACATCATCTAATTCTTTTAAAGCGTCATGCTCTATAAACATCGCATCAACTAAGGTCGTTTGTTTCAGGTTTTTCCACGACATTTTGCTTACCAGATAAAGATAATTTTGTTGTCCAGTTATATCATTTTTACAACGATTTTATGAACTTCGTGCAAAGGTCTTAATCTATCAATAAGTTATTTCCTTCCCTCGACCAAACTACACCCGACCTAAGGACTCTAGCTGGGTTTCCTGCTGCCACAACCCCAGAAGGTAGGGATGATGTAACAACAGAACACATTCCAACACAAGTATTCTGCCCTATTTCAATAATTTTAGAGGAGACCATGATCGATGCTCTTCTACCAATCCAGCAATGCTTATGGATTTTTAGACAACTGGGCTTAAAGTTAATCTTTATTCCTGTTTCAGCATCTATCAACGAATGCATATCTCCGACTTGAAGCATTATTTCACTTGAAAACATGCAATCATTATCAATGCTTAGGATAGAATTTCTATCACATTCAATTGAAACCCCATTCGATGTGCATTCGTCACCAATATAGCATTCTGCACGCTCCCATAGTCCCATCGTCCATCGTCCCTGAACTCTATCTCCAATTATAACTTTACTGCTCGTATAACTTATAAATAATTCTAATTTTCGAGTAACATGACCAATAACAAGATCAATCTTTGATTTGCTAGGATTACCCATCGGATTCAATGACAGTTTAAACAGGCCGTCACCTTTATGTAAACTCTCATAAGTTTCTTCATGAATAATAACAGAACCATCAATGCTATGTTTGAGTTGTGGATTTACGAAACAACGAGTTGGTAAATCTGATAAACAAATTTTATGCATTTTTAATATATCCTCTTTTCCCAAGTTAAAAATATTTAAAATCAATGCTGTTCCAAGTGTTATTTGGAAGTTATTTATCTGCTTACGAATACGAAACATAGCTCTGTTCTACTGAAATAGCACCAAAAGAGGCGACTGAAACTCTTCCAATCGGTTGCATATACCTGCTATTTATATCCTTAAATTCATCAAAATAACATAACTGCTTACATAAAGAGTAGTTAGGTAACTGATCCGATACCTTAATTTGAATTAAGGTAAAGTTTTCTAATATTGGTACTTTTATCTCTAGATATGATGCGCGAAGATAGTGGCAAAATGGATCCCACAAGCTTTGGATTTGGCTATGAAATAAATCACCACTTTCACTTTGGCAAGAAACTTCAATCACTGGTGAGAATTTACCAATTTGATGCAGTTGGATAATTGAAATATTCTTATTTTTTGGATCATTATTTTTTATGCGTAATGATATTTTGTATATCTTTTTATCGGCTCCAAGTGAAGCCAAATCACCAAGTTGCACAACACAGCGTTTTCTTATATTTCCTGGTATTTGAATAGCCGATATATATTTATCCTTATCGACCAAAAATGGAACTAGCTTAGTAGCTAAAGATTCCGCATAGTACTTAGCACCCAATAGCTTAGTATGATTTTGACCATTGAACATTTCATCTATTGTTTGAAGTAAATGGTTTGGTGGCTCTATTATAATAGTAGGTACATTGAATTCACTTGAGATTGATTGCAATACTTTAAAATTATTCCAATTTTCTGAAGGGTTTATTCCTCCCTTTGGTAGATTCAAGAAAATAGGAAGTATTTTTGCCTCAGTAAGAGCCTTACACGCCGATAAATAATCGTTTAGCGTAGAATCGCTACCTCTTGAATAATCTTCAACCAACAATTCCAGAATGCATATATCGACCCCTAACGCGATTACATCTTCGAGCTTTATCCATCCAGCACCTGCAAATCTATTCCCCGGATAAGTATTCTGATAAACACCTTTGATCATGAAGTTATTAGCGCAGTATCTCCTGAAATACTCAACATAACCCGTAATTTCACCCGTACGGTGATCTACTCGTTGTGCAGTGCATGAAGCTCCCAAAAAAGAAATATAATTAATTTGAAATAACAAGAAATCCACCTTTAGCTTCAACACTGTATAAATAGAAAAGATTTACCATTAAATTCTGGTTGCCTCAATATAAAATATATAAAAAACTACCATGCTCAGATAGTATAGTAATTTGGCAAGCTCTTTTATAAGGCACTTCTAGTGGTAGTTAACCTCGTAAATGTTTAACATATCTTTGTAGATCACTACGCACTGCGCGACTAAAATGAACCGGTATATTCTTCTCATTGAGTTTCTGTGCTACAAAAAATGGTTTAAACGCTCTAGCGTACTTGAGTCTAAGCTTATTTTGAGATATAAAACTCTCTTTCCTAAAGACGCTACCCTTAGATTGATCATGAAATGAATAACTTGAAACGATTTCTTTACTTAATATAGGTTTACTGATGGCAGAAAATCGCATAAATAACTCGACATCCATCGTTACATGATCGGAAACCACTAAAGGTCCACAAAGTTCAAATAATTCACGCCTCCAAAATGTAGATTGTTGGGGTATCCAAAACATCGAGCCGTACTCTAGAATAATCCCAAGATCTACATGATTAACGCTCCGAACACTAAAAACCTCTTTTTTAGTTTCATTCCATAAATTACAGGATGCAATAACCCAAGTTAATGGGTTTTTATTATCTTGGAAGTATGAAACAATTTGTGAAAGTCCGTCTTTTTCAAACCAGTCATCTGAATTAATCCAGCAGAGAATTGATCCAGTGCTGTTAGCAAATCCTTGGTTAATGGCGTGTGATTGACCTAAATCAGTTCCTGGATTGAATATAATCACATCCAAATAATTAGCATATTTATTAATTATTTCGACTGAACCATCAGTACTGCCAGCATCAATAACAATAACCTCTTTCTCGACCTCTTGGTTTAAAACAGAAATTATAGTCCTCTCTATTGTATTGGATTGATTAAATGAATTAATAACTATTGAAAACTTCATTATCACTGCCCTATCAAAAATTTTTCCAGGAAAATAACTAATTCTTTTTCATCTTTGCAGATAACAGACTCAGCATAAGGATTGTATCCAAAGACATTCTCAAATAAATTGTTACTAGCAACTATTTTTATCGGATATCCGTAATAAAGTAGAGTATCTAAACCAGTTGATGGGCAACCTATAATAGGCCCGCAACTCGAAAAAAAATCAAACAATTCCACTCCATATAAAATATTTATTTTATCATCATCGATCGTAGATTTTTTTATAATCTCCTTATAAACAGAATCATATTTATCTTTGCTATCAGATGGATGGGGAAGTATTTTAATACTAATATCATTCCTATCTGGATGAGATGCAAAAAAAAATGAAATGCCTCTAAGTATCAACAACAATGAATTAGAATAATCATTTAACGAGTATGTTTTATCACCGCTAATTGCTGATACAATACCAATCGTTGACCCTCTCCTTGGTTTAGCATCCATTAGTTTTTTTAATGCCGACGTTTCTGGATGGCATACTTCAAATATAAATATATCTAGAGGTTTTTCAAAGACCCTGACATTACCATTGACAAATCTGGTGCCGAAATTAATTTCCTTATTTTGAGAATAAATATAAAATATATCGGCATAGGTAAAAGTTGCAAACTTGGCTACAGTTCCATGATAAGACAATACTGTTTTTATACCTTTTGAAACGCTTGCGGAAAAAGCAGAGGACATTGGATACCATTGATCATTCGTCGCATAGACTATATTTACACACTTATTTGAATAGAATTGTTGAAAAGCAAAGTAAGACGAAACTACAGACTCCACAGAGTCTTGTATCTCATGCTCACTAAACTTATAAATACCATCTAACTTAACGATTCGCTCAACCTCTTGAAATAATGTATCAATATACAATTCATTTGGTATCCATTTTGACATTATATAAGAAAATGAAGTCTGAGATACTGTCACGTTCTTTGAATCAGCTGTTATAAAATTTTTAATGTTATTAACATGAATATCTGATATAGCTTGAGTAAAAAATATAATTTCTATTGAAATATCTATAGCTTGCCTATATTCATTACTCTCAACAAGTGCATGTAACATTGGATATAAATAATTAGTACGTGTCGAATTTTGACAGAGAAATACTACTCTTAATTCAGATTCATGTTTAGTGTTTAATTGCAATGAAAAATCTAAACTATCGCCAGCTAAATCTAAATTTCCAGCATACGATGGAACACGGTTATTTATAAAGCCAAATAGGATTGTGTGGACCAAATCATGTACTATAGCATAAGCAAGTGGAGAACTCTTGGTCGCATTATGTTCTAACATTTCAGAAATAATCGTTGCAAGCTTTATATTGCTCATCTATTTTTCTCCAGAAAATCTAGCCACATATCATTGTCTACATCAAAACATGGATTGGGTTTAGATTTATTAATTCGTGATACTTTGGTTTCGTTCGAGGAATCTTTCATACATTCCAATATGTTTTTTCTCAATCTTTGTAAATAGTACATTGGATGCATTAACTTTATAATACGATGTCTAAGTTCAGATGTATTAGAATAACCAGTGGATTTCAAATATTCAAGTAATTGCATAACTGATTTATCATCAATAGTTTCTATTGGGAAGCATTCGGTATAATCCAATTCTTTAGAATTAATCTCATTGAGTAACCCGCATCGATTAGGCCTGTATATTACCGGAACACTCATTAGCAGAGCCTCTGCAACTGCGAAGGATAATGGTTCAACTTCTGATGGCATTAGTAACGCGCAACTTTGTGATAGAATATAGTTTTTAGCATGTGCGGAGACTCTGCCTAAAAAATGAAGATTAGGTGGAGAATCACACCACAATTCAGATAAAAATTTATTAGGTTCACCTAACCATAAGAACTGGTAACGTGAATCATGATCAAATACCTTTTTAGCTAGTTTTTTTGTGAAATCAATTCCTTTTCTCGATTGTAAGGATCCTATTATCGTAATAAACACATTGTTAGAAGTATTAAAATTAATTGCTAAAGGATATATATCCTTCATATCTAACATATTAACTTGATTGTACATGTGAGAAGAATTAACAGAAGAAAAAATTCTTTTAATTAAATCACCTTGCGAACGAGTCAACAAAAGAAATCTGGCAGATGGAATTGATTCTTTAAAAGCTTTTAACGCAACAGACTGTGATTTAGAAAAACTCTCAAGTATGTCTTCACCTTCATGTAAATAATAAACTATTCTAATATTTAACATATCCAATTTCTGGATAAATAACGCATAATCTGGCCAAAGAGTTATGGGTTGAAGAGAATTTATTATTACAACTAATTTATCATTACAAAGGTCAAGTACGTCTGATGCTTGTTTCCCCTTAACATCGCATACCCTAATATTTTCATAATTGTTCTTAATTCGAAATACATTAAGATGAGCACCTGTAGGTTGATCTTCCTTAAATATTAGAATTATACTCTTAGAAAGAATAGGAGAATTTGATATTCGTCGAGATGAATAATGAATGTCATTTTTGATAGAGTAGTTTATAAAGTTCGTCAATAAATTTTCATTACAACTATGAAAGGCAACTCGCTGCGCATGTGCTACTCGACCAAAAAATGAATTTTCAATATTAACTTCGTACTTAGCACTTCCTAACCAAGAAAAAGGTGCATCAATTATAAGTTTATTTCTTGCCAACTCATGAGTCATAACTTGATCAGCAATATGAGTCAACACTTTAGATTCAACGGGTAAAATAACTTTAAAATCACTAGCTAGAAGCCTAATAAAATCAATATTAGATTTTGCTTTAACTAAGCATTGAGAGTAAATTTGATCAGTATCCATATATTTAAAATTATTGCTTGATTTGAATAAATATCCACGGATTAAATTAGGTTTTTCTGACATTTCATCGTATAAAATGCCATTTTCTCCATTAACAAGAGGATCGTCAAGTTGTCCAAAAACATCTATAGACTTTCAGATATTAAATTTCCAACTTGGCCAATTAGAAACCTTTAAAATCGTAGTTCCAGTCTTTGCACTGACTTAGTGTTCAGAACCTATTACTTTACTCTTTAGCTCATACCAATCATCCCACTGTTGCTCTGTACAGTAATAGCCATTCAGTTCCATTAATTTGCGAATTTCACCACGTCGTGCTGTGAAGTTATGTTCGATAGTAAGTAGTCGTATTTTCCATTGATCAAATGGAAAATGTTCTAATATTTCAAACTCACTGCCTTCAGTATCAATACTTATGTAATCAATTTCACGCGGTGCATTCTGTTGAATTAAAAAATCATTAAGTGAAATACCAGTAATATCTAATACATGACCTGCCGCTTTATAAGCAGCACGTTTATCACTATGTTGATCGTCATCTGCATATTCAAAACTGCCACCGTATGCATCAGCTAAAATAAACTCTACTTTTTTCCCCGTTTGGCCAGTAATACAAGCAGGGGATAAAATACAATTACGATTAACTTTTAATTGCTCATAAAACTTAGGATTGGGTTCAGCACAAATACCTTGCCAATCAAATTCTTTTTCTAACAACCAACTATTACTTAATAACACACCATCCGTCGCGCCAAATTCAACAAAAAAACCACCTTTCTTAAAGTTAGTTTTTTCTAACACCCAAATATCTTGACCCAATTGTGAGACAGATTTCTGCTTTAATTTCTCAATATTTACCTGAGAACTTTCCGATTCAGCATCAATTAAATCTACTGTTCTGGGTGTTCCATAAAGTTGTTGACGCTGATGCGCCAAAGACAATTCATGATGTATTAATTCCACTTCCGTTTGCAAAATTTTCAATCGTGCAGCATCTAAAACAGCCGAATTTTTTACTTCATTAATCTCATTTGAAATCAATCTAGCCGCCTGAGGCAATAACCCTAATTTGGCTGTTTCTCTAATAATTCTATTTTGACCAATTATGCGAGCATCTGTCTTTGGTAATACTAAAGATATTGCTGTTTCAAAATAATTGATCGCTTTCTGCTCTTGATTATTTATTGCAGACAACCTGCCTAATGTGTTGTATGCACCGGACACTAATAATTGACTAATTAACTTTTTACCACACCCCCAATCACTAGCCAATCTTACGTATTGTCGAGTTTGTTGATTATTACCTAATTGCATATGAGCAGCCGCAGCAAGCAATGCTAGCTTGGCTCTATCAGGGTGATTTTGTAATAAAATCCTATCTAACTTGATTAAACTTTGCCAATCACCAAACTGCCATTGAGCTCGTGATTTCTCTAATAAACATTCGTCATAAGCTACTAACCCATACTGCTCTGCGAAATCATCTTGTTTCAGATTTTCTATATCTACAAAACAATTATTAACATTTAATTTTTCATTATTGCCTAAATTATTATCGAATCGCAAGTCTTTTTTAATATACTTATTTCTCTTACGCCTAGCAGCACGAGATTTTTTTTTCACAAACCTGGCTCCCTTAATAATACGTCTTTAATTAATTCAATTTGAGCTTCTGCTCTTAAAATTTCGTCTTGCAATAAACTCTTGCGCATTAATAATTCGGCATTTTGAGATTGTAACTCTGATACTGTTTTTGTGTGCTCTGCAGATAACTTATCCTGCTCCGCTTTTGATTGAGTCAGTTGTTGTGTTAATTGCTTATTTTGACCTTGTAACTCTGATACCGTTTTTGTGTGCTCTGCAGATAACTTATCCTGCTCTGCTTTTGATTGAGTCAGTTGTTGTGTTAATTGCTGATTTTGACCTTGTAACTCTGATACTGTTTTTGTGTGCTCTGCAGATAACTTATCCTGCTCCGCTTTTGATTGAGTCAGTTGTTGTGTTAATTGCTGATTTTGGCCTTGTAATTCAGACACCACTTTCGCTTGTATTTTGCGCCAATCCATTACATATAAAGCCCTGGCTATAGCGGGTTGCCGTTCTTCTTCTACAGCAATACATCTATACCCCATTTCAAACAAATACGCATCTACTTCTTTTTTTAATAAACCCTGCCCACCACCGATACTTTCATCAATAATCACTCTTGCGCTAATAACATCCCAAGCCTCATTATATTCTCCTGCACCTTGCATTACAGGCAAAGCAGGTAAACAATCAATGACTAACCAGTTTAAACTTTCTAGCTTAACTTCTACTGTTTGCAATACATCTGCAAGAGTAGTGGTAATAACACTCCGCTCTTTTACAATACTTAAATTCTTCCAAATACTATTTAAATAACTCGGAGCAACAACTGAGCTTTCGGCAGTATTTGATAAATAATAAAAAGTCTTTTCTTCTACTTGACTATTTAATGTTTCAGTTAATAGAATCCAATTTTGTTTTAAATCTGATAATTGTTGCAATCTAGACGTATAAGACTCATCTGCTTCTATTAATACAACCGTTTTAGCAAGATCATTAACATGACTTGATAAAGACGATCCAGTGCCAGCGCCTACGTAAACCACGCCTGTTTGTGGAGATAAATACTGCAAATGCTCTAGCCAATTTTTATAAGACAAACTTGAATACATACTTAACCTTAAGATAATATATTATTTAACTAATTTTAATTCAATTGCCTTTACTCTTATCGCTAATGATCTTAAGTCATCCGAACCTTTACCCTTACTTGCCGGTGAAATTACTTTTGGAAATTTCAACTTTAATACGGGTTGAGTTGTTGAGTCAGACAAATTAATCTTAGCAGTCAGTATCATTGGATATCGTTTTTTTAATCCTATGAACTGCTTTAACCAATTTGCATTAACTAACTTCAATTGTTTATTTTCTAAAAAAAACTGCGTGTTTTTTAAAATATCAGGCGATATTGAATCAACAATTTCAATTCTGAGTTGATACAACCCTGTTTTAAGCTCAGGTAATCTAATATTACTTTCTAAGTTCGGTCCTGCCCATCTTCCATCATATTCTGCATGCCACCAATTATATCCATCAATTTGTTGACGAAAATCAACTGCAAAATGATCGGGTAATCCTGCTACTGGTTTAACTTCCAATGCTTCTTGGTATTTTAAGAAATAATGCTCTAATTCTTCTTGAACCTGATGCAATTGTAAAAGTAACAACTCATTTTCTTTTTCTAATTCAATTGCTTTGTCATTGAAAATTGAATCATCAACTTTTATACTTGAAAACTTATTGTTAGCTTCTGATAACTCATTTTCGAGTTTTATGACTTTATTTTGTAACTCAGCTTTATCTTTTTTCTCTGCATCAAGATTTAAAAAATTAACCTCTAATTCTTCCTGAGTTTGATGTAATTGTAAATACAATAACTCATTTTCTAAATCTTTCTCTTTTAATTGTTCTGCTGTTACTTGAGTTAAATACTCATTTTGTTTTTGTAAATCAGCTATGGTTTGCGACTTTAAATTTAATAACTCTAAGTCTTGAACTAAATCTTGAATCCGTATAGATTGATTTATTATTTTATCGGTGACTTTTTTATAATATCTGCAACTAGAAAATATGTTTTTATCAACAATTTTAGATATGCCCAAATATACATCTGCAGCCGACTCTAGCTCTTGATATAACGACTCTAAATGCGGATATTCTTGACTTAAATCAGTGGAGAATATTTCTAATAAATTATCTTCTTCTGTATTAGGAAACTGTATAGGAAAATTTAACGATATATCGAATCGACTCTGCGTGACATGTAGTATTTTTTCATCCGCATTTTCTATCGTTAATGATTCTGCATTGACTAATATACATCGATCTTGATTACGATTATAAAAATTTAATAATGCTTCATTAACATTAAACCAATCCTCACAAAAACTCTCAATCAACTCAACTGCATTATCTTCTGTTCTTAATAATCGACTTAAACACAATGCGGGTGAAGCGTACACTAGAATAAACCGCGTTCTTGGATCAAAATCTCGCCAGTAATTCAACAAATATATAGTATTAGTGTCTGCCCAACCCCAAAGATCTTGTTCTAAATTTGCGACAAATAAATCACTAGACAAGCCTTGCCAGAGTTTACTTGGATTTAGTTGTGTATAAACATCAATATCTTCTTGATGCGCACTAACTATTTTAGTTTGTAGATATTCGGGTGAAAATTGCTCATCTCTAAATAATTTAGCCGGATTTAATCCAGCCCCCAACATTGCTTGGTGTACAACTTTAAATCCAGAGTATTTATACCCAACGGTTAAAAGCACTTTCATACGATCATATCTCTATTTGTAGGTTGATTTATATATTTAATTTGCATATCTCTTAACCAGTTAAACCACAAAGGTAATATATTTTCTTGTTGATACTTTGCAGTACATATTTCTGCATTTTGCTTTAATTTTAATGCCGTTTCTATGGCCTCTACATTTAACACATAAGCAATTTTTTCTGCTGCTTCATCCACATCATAAGCATCAAAATATAAAGCTGCATCACCATATATTTCCTTATGCACAGGAATATCAGATGCCAATACTAAACTTTTACAACACATTGCCTCAATTCCAGAATAATCAAAACCCTCTGCTACGCTAGGACAAATTGTAGCACTTGCATATTGATATAAAATGCGTAATTCGCTTGTTGGAACATTACTTAAATGATACAACTCACCCTGCTCCAACCAAGGTTTAAAAGTTTCTAATATCGGTTCATATTCCCAACCCAAACCACCCACTATCACTAACTTTAAATCAGCATATTTATTACTATACTTTAGCTTTTCCCACGCTTGTAATAAAAGTTGATGATTTTTTCTGGGCTCTAATGTAGATACCATTAACAAGTACCGAATATCTTGAGTATCTATAAATTTATCAACAGAACAATGTATATTTTCTTTATTTGCGTTTCGTCTAGTATGGAGAATTTTTAAAACCTGATTCGGCTCCACATTTTCATAATAATAAGCGTCAGAAACAATATTAGGTATTACAAATGCTCGTTCTGCCACTTCTGGAAATAATTTTAGTAAATCATTTCGCGTAGCTTCAGATATACATGAAAATAAAGCCCCAGATTCCACATTATCTTTTAAAGCATAATAATGTGAGGCTTGATGAAAACCCTTATCACTAATAGTATGTGGCATTAATACGGGCACTGCATCATGGTAACGAATAATCAGTTGAGTACCTGAAGATACGCGCCCAGGAAACGGTGTTTGCGCGATAAAGAAATCATAGCCATCTGTATTTATTCTTAAATACTGTGGCTTAATAAAGCTACTTAATGATGTTAGGCCCACATCATGTAACATTCTACGTGACACTGGCAATATTCGATGATTAGCTTTTGTTACTACTAAGCGATGCTCTGCTTTTAGTGTTTTATTAAACAAGCGTGTCCAAATGAAATCGTCAAATGCTCCACCATCAAACACCCCCATTTGTAACTCTTTATTCCGAAAAACTTGCCAACATAATTTTTTAAGTAAAATAAAATTATTTATTTTCTTGATATTAGCCGCAATGAAACCTTTTTTACTGCTTCCATAAAATGAAATAACACTGCTTGAAAGCCTAACTAAACGATCAGATACTTTTAAATGAGTATCAGTAATATTTAATCCCGTTGATAAGCTTATACCGGCGTGTTGTAATAACCCTTCGACATTAAATAGTGTATTTTTACTGAGTAAACCAGCAAACAACAATCGAGTTTCTTGGGGTATACCTGCATAACCATCTAATGCCGGCTTAAGATCAAAGAGTATATTAATCTTAGTCATCCTTGCTCCGTATAATACGCATAAGCCTGATCTACATCATCAAAGCGCTTAAGATAGCCATCATGTAAAACATAAAATACATTGCAATGCTCGCGAATTTGTCCGGGTTGATGCGAAACAAGTATTAAACCCCGCTCTTTACGCTTCTCAAATAACTCATATTTACATTTATCATGAAAACGCGTGTCGCCAACCGCCATGACTTCATCGATTAAATAACAATCAAACTCAATAGCCATAGATAAGGCAAAAGCCAACCTTGCACGCATACCTGCGGAATAGGTTTTAACTTCTTCCCTAAAATACACTCCCAATTCGGTAAAATCTTCAACAAAGGGTATGGCTTTTTCAATATCGGCATTATAAATTCGACAAATAAAGCGTAAATTATCTAAGCCTGTTAAACTAGCTTGAAAACCGCCAATAAATGCTAAGGGCCAAGAGACACTCATGGTTCTATTAACCGTGCCCGTATTAACGTTTTCTATTCCGCCAATTACTCTAATAAGAGTTGATTTACCTGCGCCATTTCGGCCTAATATACCCACTTTTTGGCCGGGTTCAATGGTTAAATTAATGTACTTAAGGATATGTCTAGCACCTTGCTTGGTATGATAATATTTATTAACGTTAAGCAACTGAATCATTCAGAACCCACATTATCTTTAGCCTTATAAACTAAGACCAAGCCAGCCAATAACATAATACAATTAACCACGACTAAATAAGGGATATTATAATGAGCCTTAACCACTGCTCCGTAATATCCCTCTCTCATTAACTCTACTCCATGTATCATAGGCACCCACAAAGCCATTTCCTGTGCTGATTTTGGCAACCATTCCACCATAAAAAAAGCCCCAGAAATAGGAAAAGTCACCAGCGTAATAATTTGCCAAATACGCTCAAAACCATCTGACATCTCGGTTAAAGCACCCACAATTAAACCCAATCCGGTAGCAAAAAATGCCAATAAAAACCACCCCTGTACCATTGTTAATATATCAACAGGTAATGCCATATAGCCCATGGCTATTAAAAAAGCAGAAATAACAATTAATGCCATACTAGCACCCGCAATTTCTAACACAATTCTGGCTAAAAATAAATCAAGTACCGTAACATTACGATGATATAACAACGATATATTAGGAACAATTGCTTTACTACAACGATTAGCCGCATTACGCCACATTAAAACTGATGAATAACCAGTTACCAAAAAAGGTATAACGGGAATGCCGCTAATAAACAAGCCTCTATAAGCAAATAAGGCCGTCATCCCTACTATAAATATCATCGGCTCAACAAATAACCACAAAAATCCGATGTTATCTCTGCCATAACGCGTTAATACTTCTCGCCTTAGCAAGGCATCTATCACTCTTAACTGTATGCTAAAAGATTTATGTAAAGGTGTTGTGGTAACCTTCATATTTAATCCTGATGCTCTTTAACACCAGCAATTAATAAAGAAAGCACACCCCATACAATTAATCCCACCACTAAGCAAGACAATACGGCCCTAATTCTTCGTGGCTCCATAGCGCTATCTGGCTTACTGGCTTTAACTACGCGTTCTAAATATAACTGCTTGCGTTGCGCATCGGTTCTAGCCAATTCTAAAGAAGCTAAGGCACTGCCTAGCTGTTGTTGCGCAAATTCTCTATCTAATACTAAGCGTTGATATTGGGCAGCTTTTTTAGCTAAAGAATGATCACTACCCACGATACGTGCTGTTTGTGAGTCTATTTCTTTATGTAATTCTTTTATCTGTAATTCTATAGCGGGTATTTGTGGGTTTTTCTTACTAAAAGCATTAAATTGACTGAGTTTTGATTGTGCCACTAATAATTGATCTTGTAATTTAACGATTTGTCCAAATTCAATAGTCGCTTGCTGTTCTGGATCTATGACGCCTTTTTCAATACGATAATTTGATAAAGCTACTGCTGCATTTTTTGCCTTTTTTTCCGCATTCTCAACTTCAACAGTTGCAAAACGTAAGGTATCTTTTTGTTCAATTTCGTTTAATTGATTAACAAATTGTTCACTCATTTCAATTAACTTTTCATTAATTCGATAAGCGTCTTCAGGTGTATAACTTTTAACGGTTAGTGTTGTTATTGATGAGGCTGCATCAATGTTAATTGCAATTTGCTTAACGTAATATAAGTATAAAGCTTCAAAACTGTCATCCCAATCTAAGCCAGCGAACCGACTGAATATATCAATATTTTTATTCGAATAAACCTGACTTATCGCCAAATTATCATCCAGTTGTTTTAGCGCGTCTCTTGATAAGACATAATTTTGTACCGTATAAGAATCGTCTTGAGAACTTGAAAAGCCACTTCCCTTTAATAAATTACCAAAGGGAGAAGTTGATGATTTCTCAGGGCTACGAACCAAAAACCGCGACTCTGAAGTGTATATATCAGACGCAATAAAACCAAAGTAAATAATGGCTAAAAAAGTAGGAATCACAACGGTTGAAACAAACAACCAATTAATTTTTTTAAGTTTATCGTAAGCTTTTATAGGCTCCGAGGTTTTTTCAATAAATGTATTCACAGATCAACTTAGATAGTTAAGCAAGTATAAACATAGTCATAACTCTAACATCTATGTTTATAATTTTAAAGCTTTCAATATTATCACAATTGGCTAAATTGTTTAAATTAAAGACCCATTAGAGACATCTGCGCTGTGACGAATTTTCCTTAGTTAAGGCCATTGCTCGTTGCTGAAACCCTGAAAAACCCACTGCACTAGTCGACGCTAATAAGCCCATCTGCAATAGAAACTTTCGTCTCGTCACCATAAAAACCTCATGTCTATCATCATTAAAAACAAATTAGCACGCCTACTTTTGACTTTAACCCTACTTTACCAGTCCATTCGGCTAAACTAGCAGTTTCAGCAACTAAACCTCAAGATAGCCCAGCGGTTTATCGAGTTTCAGCACCCAAAACACCAGAAACCGCCCCTGTTTATGCAGTTTTAGGATTGGTTTGTCGAGTTTCCGCTCCTAAAACTCGACAAACAGGGGAGGTTTCTGTTACTTCAAAGTTTAAAGCTTGAGTTTCCGCTCCTAAACAAGGAGTTTCTCCTTCTAAATGAGCAACTCCCGCCCCTGTTTCTGGATAAACAGCCGGCGATTGTGGAGAAACCGCGCCTAAAGTAGCAGTTTTGGCAGCCAAATCTAAAGTTATCGCCGGAGTTTCTGCATAAACAAGGACAGTCTCTAGTGTATTAGACGGTGATACTGCATAAACGCATCGAATAGTAACTAACCCCGCTTCTGATGCTAATAGTTTAGCAGATGATATTGGTTTTTTATGCTTTAACCCTATTATGTTAAAACTAATTTGTGCTTGAACCGTTTTCAAGAAACCTTTGCACGATACGAAAACAAAACGACTTAAGCTGATAGAACAATTATTTTAACAGCGGTGAGCCTTTTCAGAATCAATTGCGCTTTGCCATACAGTATTTATTTTGCCTGCCTATCTACATTAACTAAATTTACGCCAGTACGTTTTGCTTGTACTGCAGGGTAATCGCATTAAAAATTTCTTTTAAGTCAGTTGGTTATATTTTCATGCTTTTTGACGTCTTGACCAAGAACTACTTTCAGTAAATAGTCTTTATCCCACCCAGCTTTAAGGCGTTTATTTTTTACCCCGGCCTTCGTGGTTTTTCGGATTTAACCAAAAAGTAAAAGGGTGCAGCCCCCTTTGGGTCTTTACAAAAACTTTATGGCTGCGATGACTATACCACCTACAGTGAGTGTAGTGGCGAATGACCAAACCATAAAATGATCCATGCGGGACGTCAATTGATCAAAGCGTTTATCCACTTGCTCAAAGCGTTTATCCACTTGTTCAAACCTTTTAGCTGTTTCAACTTGCATTTGTTCAAAACGCTTATCCATGTCCTCGCGAAGTGCCCGCATTTCACTACGTAAATCAATATCTAAATGCGTAAAATGATTGGTTTGAGCTTTAAGCATCAAAATCATCATTTGATCAGATGAAATACTTTGACCACTAGCCACTTGCCCCATCACTTTTTGTGCTTGCGCATCTAACCAATCATCAAAAAATTTATCATCAAACATCATTAAAGCCTTTTAACCACATTTAAATCGACTTTGAGTATAACATACAAATTAATGCTGTTTATTATCCCAATAACATCTAACACACTTACCCCATCCCTTACCCTTTAAAACAAATCAATTTATATTCTACCGATAAGACCTAATACACTCTCAAAATTACTGTCTTATTTTTGTCATAAAAAAGTGTTAATCAACTTTGTTATAAATCATTTAAACTATAAATTTAAGTTTACCGAATAATTATGGTGTTTAATGCCGACTTTATCTGTTACTGCCGCACTTGCGGCATACAAAGCGAATATAAAATTATCACCCATTAGTATTTCTGATAGTGCTAACAATATATCAACCAATATTGATGCGCTTTTCAATCTTTTTATTCATAACAAAATTATCGATATAACAGAGACAGACAATTTAGCACATCTAACGATTACTGCCACACAATTAAAAAATGATGCTGGAGTTTTAACAAAAATATCAAATCCCTACAGTTTAAATATAACCAACGTACCTATAGCAAAGGTTAGTAGCATACTGTCTAATACCAATATATTATCAATTTCTGTTTCAGATTCTGCCAACAACATTAAAAACAGCGCAAATTTAACTTCTTTAATAAATATCGGCGCAAAACTTACCCGTATTACTGAAACGGGAAATATATCACCTATTACCTTAACGGTTCAACAATACGGAACATCAATAGCGAATAAGTTTACTAATTTTGCTGCTGTAGTATCAGACGCCCCAGTTACTTTATTAGCTACATTATTAACCGATAACAAGATCTCAAGCCTTTCTATAAAAGATAGTTCAACTATTATTACTAATAACCTTGATACATTTAACACGCTAGGGTCTAAATTAACGGCTATTTCATTCAATGGCTCTCTAAATACTCTAAATATTAGCTTAACTCAGTACATTAATGCTACCTCTGTAGTTGCTAAGATAAAAAGTACTTATCATTTAACTATAAACAATGCACCAACATCGTATCTAAGTAATTTAACAGCTAATAACCATGTTACCTCTATTTTATTAACTGACTCAGCCAATAATATTAATACTGCAACTAATTTATCTATTCTTTTAAAATTAGGTAATAAACTCACCTCCATTACTGAGACGGGTACTATTACCCCTATAGTGCTGAATGCAGCACAATACAATAGTAGCTTTACCAATAAATTTATTAACTTTACTACCTCTATTAACAACGCTACGACTGCATTAATCAATGCTTTATCTAAAGATCCACATGTTTCAAGCGTTAATATTATCGACACTGCAAAAAACATTGCTAATAACCTAGATAAATTGCAAACACTGGGCAGTAAATTAACCACCATCAGTTTTACAGGAATCTCTAATGTTTTAGGCATTAAAGCGAGTCAATTAACAAGCGATGCCGATGCTCTGTCTAAAATTACCGGAAGTTATAGTTTAACAGTGAGCAGTGTATCCGCCACTGATATTGAGACGGTCTTATCTAACCCGCAGGTAACTTCAATTTCTATTACAGACTCGGCTGCCAATGTAGCTAGCCATTTAAATAACTTACAAGATAATGTTAGCTTTATAACAAAAATCATTTTATCTGATAGCCCAGCGACTCTAACCATTACCGAAACTCAATTAAATAATGATGCCTCTACACTTGCCCTCATTACTAGTACGGGTTCAATTACTATTAATAACTTAACTTTAACTACAAATACTTATACTTTAAAAATTACTGATGTGTTGGCTGCTGATGTAACAACAGTTCTTGCGAATCATTTAGTTACCAGTACTTCCATTACTGATGACTCAAACGAAATAAGTACTCAACTCGATGCTCTTCAGGCTAATTACCAACATATCTCAGCAATTACTTTAGCAGATGTACCAACCAGCCTTACTATAAGCCCTACACAATTAACTACCGATGCTAATATTCTTAATTTAATTTCTGCATCTTACCCAAATATTTTATTTAATGTAGATCTTGGCGGCTCTGGAAGTATTAGTAACTTTGATACGGCTAATGGCAATATTAATTTAATCTTTAACTCAAATACAACTGGCACGCCTACTGATACTAATTTTGAATCCATTAATCACTTTAGCACTCATGATGAAATTAGTTTTTCTACTGGATTAACCGTGGTCAATAATTCGGCTGGAGCAGCACCTGGTATAGCAGTAATTGATACTATTACTGGTATTGCAACATTCGACACTTCAGACATCAGTTTACAACAAGAAATAATAGCTGTAGAAAACGCAATAACATTTAACTCAACCAGTCCAGATGCGGGCAATGTTGCTTTATGGTCGAATGGTTCAGACAGTTATGCATTTATTACAGACGCTATATCGGGAGTCAGTGCTGGTGATGATTTAATAAAATTTATTGGTACTAATGTCAGTCACTTAAGTGTAGTTAATCAGGCTATTATTTATATTTAATATGGCACTATTATTAGTGTTAGTGCCTTTTGGTTCGATAGTTTCTTTAGCATTTACCTTCCATTGATTTTTAAAATCTTTTATTGAGACATTGATCATGTTAAACGCACTAAAATTTAACGCCAGAATCTGGTTTTTATTAGGCTTTTTGGCTTGTGCAGGGCTATTAAGTATGGGCGCATATTTTCAATTGGTACAAGGTTTAGAGCCTTGTCCTTTATGTATTTCACAGCGCATAGCAATATTCTTTACCGGCATTGTCTTTTTAATTGCGGCTATTCATAATCCCAAAAGCGTGGGTGTAAAACGCTATGCGATAGCAGGCACGGTGACGGCATTATTGGGCGCATCCATCTCCACTCGACATGTTTGGTTACAACATTTGCCCGCCGATAAAGTGCCCGAATGTGGCCCAGAATTAAGCTATATGCTGGAGTACTTTCCAATATTTGATACCTTAAAATTTATGTTAAGCGGTACGGGGG
Source organism: uncultured Methylococcaceae bacterium (assembly GCA_903873165.1). GTDB lineage: Bacteria > Pseudomonadota > Gammaproteobacteria > Methylococcales > Methylomonadaceae > Methylobacter_C. The sequence goes on from CAIQNQ010000007.1 coordinate 26,582, forward strand.
ATTGCGCTAAGGTCGATTGGACTTTATTAGGCTTTAGTATGCCCGTTTGGACTTTATTAGCATTTTTAATATTGGCTACTTTAAGTTTTTTACAGATTTGGAATACGACTGAAAAGTAAAATAAACACTTAGCTAATACCGATTCTTGTTGATAAACAACTCATTTAGCTCGAATTGCTTTCACATTAGCAACTTATTGCACCCAAGCCATTCGGTTTTTTAACAACCTGTAACTGGGCTTTAAAGCGTTTATGTACGGCTTCAACATGGGAGATAACGCCCACTGTTTTACCGTGGGTATGTAGATTTTCTAAGGTACTAATCACGGTATAAAGTGCATCGGCATCTAAGTTTCCGAAGCCTTCATCTAAGAATAATGAGTCAACGGATCGGCCATTATTCGCTAATTCTGATAAGCCTAATGCCAAAGCTAAACTAACGATAAAACTCTCACCGCCGGATAAAGTTTTGGGTAAGCGTCTAACATTTGCCTGATAAGTATCTTCAACTTCTAGTGCTAGCCCATTCTCACTATACGCTTGGCGTAAATAATAGCGCCCACTGATTTTCTCTAAAATAGCATTAGTCTGGGACAATAATTTATCAGCCAATTGACTTTGCACGCGTCTTCTAAAAGCCATGCCATTTTCTACATTAATTAAAGCGGCATCGGCAACATAAGTTTTCGCGGCCACTTCCAACTCTTGCAAACGCTGCGCTACGTCAGCATGAGCCGTTTGATTGTGTGCGTGTTCAGCAAGCATTCGCTCTAAATGCTCCACTTCCATACGAGTGATGGTGATTTTTTCTGCCTGACTTTTTAAGGCCAGCTCAAGTTCTAAAGAGTTGACTAAAGTATCGGCAGAAGCAGCATAGGCATCATCTAACTGCGTTTTTAAGGCCGATATTTCTAGCTGTTTAGTCTGTAACTGTTGAGCTAACGCGGCTTGTTGACGCTCTATCTCTGGCTGATTTTCCATAAAATCAAGTACCTTGCTAATTTCTTGCAAACTAGCAAACGCCGTTAAGGCGACTTTGTCCTGAATCGTTTTTTGTAATTGTGCTAACTCAGCTTCTAAGCCTTGCAAAACCTGATCTTGTTCGGCAATCAGTTTTTGTTTTTCTATTAAACCCAAATGCAAGCCAATGGCTTCGTGATGTTGCAACTGTGCTGTTAACAATTCTATTTGTTCATTACACCGCACAATTTCTTGCTGACAAAGCCCCTGCTTTTCTTGCAAAGCCTCGCGCTCTTCAATTAAAGTTTTATGCCGATAACTATAGGTATGATATTCCTGACGGCGAGTATTTAACTTATCAAACAAGGCATCTTCTTGACCTTTGGTGGGCATTTTTTCACCAAACGCAGCCAACTGGGCCGCTATTTTTGCTGTTAACTCTTGTTCTTGAGCTTGGCTAGTTGCCAACGCTTTTTCAAGATCCAGTTGTTCTTGACTAGCCACTTCAATGTTCGGCGCTAATTGCGCTTTATTAGCCAACAACTGCTCTAAAGCGACTTCACCTTTGGCAATTAAAGCGGTATTTTTTTCAATCGCGGTTTGTTTGGCACTAATCTTAGCGGTCAGGTTAGAAATTTCTGTTAACTCTGTACTGGCCTGTTGCAACAACTCTTTCATCATGCTGATGTTGTTAATGGTCAGGGCTTTACTTGCACAATTAAGCCGATTAACTTGATTTAACCACTGCCCCCGTAATTGTGCAGATTTGGTTTGCTTAGCGGTATTATTAGCAACCGTTTTACGCGCGACATTAATCTTAAAATTAACCTGACTGATGTTTTCTTTAAGCTGGCGAACTTTAGCTTTTTGATCAACCAGAGCCTGCTTAGAATTACCAATAATCGGCGGAAATTTAGCATAAGGATGTTGTAAAGCCCCACATAATGCACACGGTTTGCCATGCACTAGATGCACGCGATCGGGGGCCAACTTCTTTAAAAGCCCTTCATAGATTAGCGCGGTATCTAAGCTCACCTTGATATTTTCTTCGCGCCGCATATCTTGCTGGAGTTTTTCTAACTCTAGCGTTAATGCTTCCTCATCATATTCTGGGGTTTCTTTGGGTTTAAGCCAGCTAAATAAACCAGATTTACCCGCTAGATTTTCATGCTGTAGAGCCGTGTTATAAAGCAGTTGAAAATCCTTAACCCGCTCTTGTTGATCTTGTTTTAAAGACTCAAGATGCGTTAGGGTATTACCCTGTAATAATTCGATTAATTCTTTTTCATCGGTCTCAATCTGCGCCTTGGATTCAGCTTGTCTAGCCTGCTGCTTGGATAAAGCTGTGGTATTGTTTTGCAGGGCTGACGAGGTCTTTTTGGTTTGTTTACCAAAGGCCTTCAGCTGATTATTTAAACTGACAATCTCGGTTCGTAACTTCTTTAATTTACCAATTTCTGGTAATTCCGTTAATAAAACCTCATCCGATTGATGCTCATCTAACCAGGCCGAAACCTGTGTAAAAGCGGCTTCTTTTTGCGCAGATTGCTCGGTTAAAGATTGCCAATGATCAACTTCTGTTTGTCTATTAAGTGTCAGTTGCTCAAGTTGCTGCCTAACGTTTTCTAAAGTTTTTTGCTGCGCGTAAAACGTATGCTTCGCTAGGCTTTCTGGCGCGACAGGGACATTAGCCACTTGCGTCCGTAAAAACGTCATCTCCGCTTTTAAGGCACTTAAATCTGCTTTAGCTTGCGCTATCTGAGTCGTTTTATGATCAACGCCAGCAATATCATCTTTAAAAACCAAGACCTCTTGCCCGAGTCTAATTTTATCCAGACCTTCTTGAGTATCATCAATTTGACGCTGAATATTTTCTAGGTAATGTTCTTGTTCGGTAATTTGCTTTTTAATAGCGGCAATATTGCCTAGCAACGCTTGTTGTTGCGTTAACACAGTCTGCTCGGCTTGCAACTCGGCTAATTGATCTTTAGAGTCATCAAGATCATGCTCAGTCGCTTCGAGCTTTTCTGGGGTTAGCACCTGGATAGTGAGCAATTGTTCTCTTAAGAACGTTAAATCTTTCTGAGCAGTTACCGCCTTATCTAAGACTTCTTTTTTATAGTCGGCATATATATCGGCACTGATAATCTTTTCTAAGATATCCATGCGCTCGTTATCTAGCGCATTTAAAAAGGCCGAAAAGTCGCCTTGAGCCAGCATGATAGACCGAGTGAAATTACGGAAACTCATCCCGGTAATTTCCGTCATTTTCTGAGACACTTGGTGAGGCGTATCCGCTAACACCTGTTCATCAGACAAACGCACTAATTGCATTTGCGGCGCTAATAATTCACCAGTGGCGTCACCTTCTGCACGCTCTACGAACCAACCAGATTTGTACTTTTCGCCGTCTACACTAAACTCAACCACCGCAAAGGCTTCGGCGGTGTGCTGCGTCATCACATAATTAGCTGGTCTATTAAACCGAAAAGTCTCACCATATAAACCTAAAGTAATCACATCTAAAATACTGGATTTACCCGAGCCATTCGGCCCTGTAATTGCAAAAACACCCGTCTGAGAAAAAGGCACTTGCTGAAAATCAACCTGACTTTCGCCTTCTAAAGAATTAATGTTTTTGAAATATAAAGTGAGTATCTTCATAACGGTTAGTTTTATACGGTAAAGTACTCAACTGTCAGTAAAATCTTTGACACGTTGAGACAAATTATAGAGCGACATGATACA
>CAIQNQ010000008.1 GCA_903873165.1 uncultured Methylococcaceae bacterium
TAGTTTGATCATTGGTACGATTGTAAACTTTTATTAAGGCTTGTTCTTTGAAGCCTTCGGTGTATCTATTATATGTTTTCATTACTAATCTCAAATTCCTTTATTAAAAATTTGAGGCGACAACTATTCTGACGCAGGGGGGTAGCCTATTATTTCCATAATGAGAATTGCTGAGCGGTTCTCATTTTCAAGCCTCCGGCTTTGCCGGTGGTTTTGACTATTCAGCCCCCCTCTTTAACAAAGGGGGAGGGGAGAGCATAGCGAGGGGGCTGAATAATTACGAAAATCCAGCAGCGATTCCTTTATTAGCCTATTTAAAATCCGCCCCAGCACTAGCGATTATTCAAAAATACGGTTACGATTTACCCCAATGATTTTATAATGGCTTAAACTATGCTCTCACCTGCTGATTTAGATACGCTCTGGCTCACCTTTAAAGTAGCCAGTTTAGCGACTATTTTACTGCTCTTAATCGGCACCCCTTTAGCGTGGTGGTTGGCTCGCACCCCATCATCCGCCAAAGGTTTTATCAACGCTTTAGTGTCTTTACCTTTAGTGCTACCACCTACTGTATTAGGCTTTTATCTATTAATCTTAATGGGGCCTAATGGGGCACTGGGTAAAATAACCACGACTTTAGGTTTAGGAACTTTATCTTTTACTTTTGCTGGCTTAGTCATTGCCTCGGTTTTATACTCTTTACCTTTTGTGGTGCAACCTTTACAAACGGCTTTTAACGGTATTGCCCAACAAACCTTAGAAGCCGCCGCCACTTTACGCGCCAGCCCTATTAATACTTTTTTTACTGTCGTTTTACCGATGAGTAGACCCGGATTTTTAACCGCCAGTATCTTAGGCTTTACCCATACGGTAGGTGAGTTTGGCGTGGTTTTAATGATAGGTGGTAATATCCCCGACAAAACCCGCGTGGTTTCAGTACAAATTTATAATCATGTAGAAGCCTTAGAATATACCCAAGCGCATTGGTTAGCGGGTTGTTTATTAGCGTTCTCTTTTACAGTATTACTCATTCTTTATACCGTGCTTAAAACACCCCCCCAAGTACAGCAACTCAAATAATGCCTACCCTACCCGCTCGCTTTCAATTAGCTTATGATGATTTCAATTTAGACGTCAATCTACAATTACCTAGCACGGGTGTTACGGTATTCTTTGGCCCTTCAGGATCAGGTAAAACCACATTATTACGCTGTATTGCCGGCTTAGAAAAAGCACCGCTAGGCTATTTTGAAATTAACGGTCAATGCTGGCAAGACAGCACTAATGATTTATTTGTACCTACTTATCAACGTAACTTAGGTTATGTCTTTCAAGAAGCGAATTTATTTCCGCACTTAACCGTTCTGGGAAACTTACAGTTTGGCTTAAAACGTCAAACGCCAAACACAGTTTCACCAACCGAATTACAAGATATTATCGAATTATTAGGCATTGGACATTTATTAACCCGTAAGCCCGAGCGCTTATCAGGTGGGGAAAAACAACGCGTAGCGATAGCAAGAGCAGTATTACTAAAACCAGACATCTTACTGATGGATGAACCCTTAGCGGCCTTAGATCAACTGCGTAAACAAGAAATTTTGCCGTTTTTAATCCACTTACATCAACATCTGTCTATTCCCATCCTTTATGTGACCCACTCTCCCCAAGAAGTGGCGCAACTAGCCGATACCTTAGTGGTAATGGAAACGGGAAAAGTCATTGCGTTGGGTGGCCTAACAGAAACCTTTAATCGTATCGACCTAAGCTTTGCGCAAGATAAAGCCGCCAGTAGCGTTTGGCAAGTCACCCTCATTAACCATGAAACTGACTATCACTTAAGCTGTGTTGCTATTGATAAAAACCTACTTAGCTTACCCCTAATAGCCGCAGACATCGGTACAAAATTGCGTATTCAAATATACGCACGAGATGTCAGTATTACCCTAGCAGCCCCCACTGCGACCAGCATACTGAATAGACTACCAGCCGTGATTAAAGCAGTGAATAACACTGACAATGGGCAATGCACTGTCAGCTTAACAGTCGGTAAGCAAGCTTTACTCGCTCATATTACTCAAAAATCAGCACAGCAATTAGGCTTAACAGCCGATCTTGCGGTTTATGTGCAAATTAAGGGCAGTTCTTTATTACGCTGATTCTGTTGCTTACTTTTTTTGAGAACTAGGTAATAAACCATAAAGTCCCAACTTATGCCGTAGCACATTACGACTAATATCTAATAATTTTGCAGTTTGCACTTGATTTTCTTCACAGAAAGTAAATGCTGTTCTAACGATAGTTTCTTCTAAGATATCAAATAATTTTGGAGGTGCTTGTTCACAAAGTCTTTCTAAAGCCGACTCTAAAGAACTCGTTGACACCGAATTAGCAGATTCAACATGTCTAACCCCTGACAATTTAAAATCTTCAGGTCGTAAGCGATTACCCGGACAAATTAACAAGGCTCGATGAATTGCATTTTCTAATTCCCGAATATTACCCGGCCAATCGTAATTTAATAAGGCTAACTCAGTTGTAGGCGCTAATTTAATTTCGGTGTATCCCAAGCGATCACTGTATATTTTTAAAAAATGCCTTGCTAATGGCATGATATCGCCTGGACGCTCTCTTAAAGGCGCAAGATGCAACGTAGCCACATTAAAACGATAATATAAATCCGCTCTAAAATGTGAGGCCGACACCGCTTCTTCTAAATTAACATTGGTCGCGGCAATGATTCTTACATCAACAGGTACAGGGGTTCTGGAGCCTACTTTAACGACTTCGCGCTCTTGCAATACCCGTAATAACTTAGCCTGCATACCTAAAGGTAAATCACCCACCTCATCTAAAAACAAGCTGCCTTTATCTGCCGTTTCAAACCAACCTGCTTTCGTGTTAAGTGCGCCAGTAAACGAGCCCTTCTCATGTCCAAATAACTCGCTTTCTATCAAGCTTTCACTTAAGGCCGCACAATTTAAAGCCCCAAAAGTATTTTTACTACGTTTACTTAACGCATGTACGTGTCTAGCGACTAACTCTTTGCCTGTCCCTGTTTCACCGATAATTAATACGGTCGCGTCACTGGGAGCGATGCGCTCAATTTGTTCTAACAAACGCCTAGAAACAGGATCCTCAAAAACTAAGGCAGTTGCCCGCACCGATAAAGATAGTGAGCGTGATTCTAGCTCATCAAAGGCTAACAGCGTGGAAGCAGGATCAATAATACCCTCCCCATAATTGTCGCCTAAAAAAGTTTCCATATTATTTGCTCTTTATACTGTAAAAAATGACTGCGATAATCTTTGCAGATTAAATTTTTATTAAGCCAATGGTATGTTAATTATTTATGACAATAAAACGATATTATTAGATTTGTTTATCTAAATATTGAATATTTATTACATCAAAACTCATAAGCCACTCTAAAATCAACCCGTTGCTGTCCAACATCTATAGTGCTTTGTTTATTCATAGGATATGACCAATCAAATTCACCCGTAAAATGCTTAAGCAATAACATTCTTAAACCCACCCCAGTTGAAGCTAACTGTGAGGAACTAGGCGTTGGGGCAATAGGTTGATAGGTCCAAATATTAGCCCAGTCCACAAAGCTAAAGACCCGTAAATTTTGCACACTCTCTACTTCTTTATTCACCAATTTTGGCGAATGTAGCTCCATAGATAAAGTAACCCCGTTGTCCCCCAATAATTGGGTTTGGTGATAACCGCGCACGCTTAATGGTCCACCAGCCGAAAACTGTTCATTACTCACTAATTTACCTGAACTGACTTGACCATCAGCTCTGATCTGTACCCGAATATCCTTGGGTAAGCTTTGCTGATACTTTAGGTTGGAAGTTAAATATACGAAATCTGGCGTAGCACCCGCCCGCTTACTGGTAAATTCGGCTTCATCATTCGCTAGGCCTTGAAAAGAATAATGTGCCGCTACGCCCAATGTCGCTAACTTTGAGTCGCCTCGCCAAGTACCATCATATCCAGTCATAAAAGATAAATAGTTAATACTAGTAGTGGTTGTACTGCTAGCATTTAA
>CAIQNQ010000009.1 GCA_903873165.1 uncultured Methylococcaceae bacterium
AAGCTTTTACCCGAAAGCCAGCAAATAATCAACAATATTGTTCAACGCTATAATTTTAGTCCTGATGCATCTCATAACCCATAATCTTCTGTAATATCCGAGATCATGTCTTAACGAAGCATATAAATCAAAAACTCCTGAATAGTACCAAGTAAGACTAACGTGGTTTATCTTTTTGAATCCTGATAGACTCTTAGACACTAAACCACTTAGATTATGTATCTGGTATCTGAAAATTCCCTTCATTTGAATCATCAATAAAATACAATTTCTTTGAACTATGAGACTAACTTCTGAGCAAATCAAGGCCATTAAGGATACGACCTATTCTGTCTTAGGTGAAGGCTCACGAGTTATCTTGTTTGGTTCTAGAGTGGATGATACAAAAAAAGGCGGTGATATTGATTTGTTGTTTGAAACTGAACATGTTCTTGATAACCGAGTTAACACCATAGGTGTCCTTTATGCAGCGTTAATTCGTAAATTAGGTGATAGAAAAATTGATATCTTATTAAAAGACCCGAAAACTCCAGAGGCTCCAGTTTTGGAGATTGCCAGACAGACAGGAATTGAATTATGAGTTTAAGGTATCTTCCAGAATACGCACAAAAATGCCTATCACCTAGTTTTCATTACACTTCAACTCTTTTGATGTAAGGATCGAAGCATTTCTTCACGCAAAATTGCATTAATACGGGTCTGATAGCCTTTGCCTTGACTCTTAAGCCATGCCAATACGTCCGAATCAACACGCACCGTAGTCGATTTTTTTGTATGCTTGTAAAATGGGTTGCGCACTGCGTTTTTCCAAAACTCATCTGTTAACAGAGGAATGTCGCTGAAATCAATGGATTCATTCGACATTTCCGATAGTGCTTTTAACTCCGCCTGCTGTTGTTCAGCAAGTGGTGGAGGGTTGCTCAAGTCAACTTCATAGTGAACTATTTTGTTCATAACTCTTTCTCTCTTTCGGTTCGGCGCGACGTGCCGAAATAATACGAATAACTTCTGTGCCGTCCTCGTCATCACGGACAGTATGAGCAACAAGTACCAGCAAATAGCCTTCGACAAGTCCTATGGTTTGCCACCGTTGTTCACCGTTTTCAACGCGATCTTGTTGGGCTAATGCAAACGGGTCAGCAAAAACGCGGACTGCTGTATCAAAACTCAAGCCGTGTTTCTTAAGATTACTCACAGCTTTTGCTTGATCCCATTCAAATTTTATTTTCATACCCGCATGTTACTACTTTTTTGTTATTACAACTAATTTATCCAACAAGTCAAAAAGAAAAAACGAGTTTAAATGCTTACGCACAGCCTACATGAATTATTTATGTTAATTATCTCACCCAGTTTTTCGAAATAGAGGTCATTTTCAGCACATTATCCGACCCAACATTGCCAAGTAAATCCCTTAAATTAACCCACTAATAACTTGAATAAATATCCGCGTCCAGATACAAAATAGGATCAATGTGCTACTCAAAAAAGCCCGTCTTCTATGGACTATAGTGTTATAGGTTGTATGAATATAAGCGTGAATACATCGTGCCACTACAAAAGCCCAGGTAAAAACAAGATATAAACCATCAACTTTATGACCTGCATATAGAATCAGCCCCGCGACATAAAACAAAACCGGAAATTCAAATAGATTGGCATAATGGTTGGTGACTTTTGCTAGATAATCAGGCAGCTTTGCACCCTTGTTCAACAGAAAATAACCCGGATTAAGACCATCCACTTTCACTGCCTTAAAGCGCAACTTCAACATCAAAAGCCCAATGCAAAAAGTAAGCAAGAACATTGCAAATAGTGGTAGAAGTATTAAATCTTGGTTCATATATTCTAATTTCCCTACTTTAATTTATCGAGTTAGACTGTGGAATTTTGCGGCTCTTAGGTATTACAATACCGTATTCTTGCTTTCGCATCAACACATAAAGTTCATCAATAACATTAAGTTACACACCAAAAAACCTCAATATTACTTGCAAAAAGCACTCTGATTTTCTCAAAAACAGCTGTAACATTTGCCAATTGAGAGAACTCATTTCCCCTATACGTATACGATTTTTACAATTGTGCCCAACACAATCGACAAGGTAGCATGCAACTTTGCCGATTGAGACCACACATTTACTAAATGCACCCACATATTTTAAGATTCTTTTAGCCTTCCTAGCAAAATACGCCCTCTAAAATGGAGAAACACAACCTTACATTGCTAAAATGTGACCACGCATTTCTCACGTGTGTATATGCATTTCGAGGGATCAAGGAATAAAAATGGCGGTTTTATCAACCACTCGACGCAACACAAAACTTGAATGCACACCACTTACGCCTTTTATGCGGGTGATACGTTTTAACAACAATTCCTGATAAGCCTCCAAATCTTGCACCAGTACTTTAAGTTGATAGTCAGCCGATTGTCCGGTAATTAACAAGCATTCCAATACTTCGGGAATTTTAACAATCGCCGCTTCAAAATCATTAAAGCGCTCAGGGGTATGTTGATCCATCGATATATGAATCAAGGCCATTAAGGTTAAGCCCAAAACCTTTGCATCTAACAAGGCTCGATAAGCCGTAATATACCCCGTCTCTTCTAACACCCGCACCCTGCGTAGACACGGTGAAGGTGAAAGACCGATACGATCAGCCAGTTCCTGATTACTAATGCGGGCATCGGTTTGCAGTATCTGCAAAATGTGTCGGTCGAATCGATCAAGTTCCATTAATTACCACTAAAGTTTAAATATGTGACAGTTATAGTAACATGTTGACAGTGTCACGCAATAATATGCTAATAATTAACTGGAACAAGAGCATAAAAGCAATCGACTGCCGAAAGGTTTGGCATAAACTATTGGCCTGACATAACCATTATGAGTCCGTTACTATGTTGCTGAATCCTGCTACAAAATATCCATCATTTCCGCCTATTCGCCTTTCAGATCGGCACTGGCCAAATCGCACCCTAACTACTGCACCCATCTGGATGAGTACTGATTTACGGGATGGCAATCAGGCACTGTTTGAGCCTATGAATGCGGATAGAAAACTACGCTTATTCCAGACTTTGTGCGATATCGGCTTTAAGGAGATTGAAGTCGCTTTTCCATCTGCATCACAAACAGATTTCGATTTTGTCAGACAGTTGATTACTGAACACAGAATACCAGAAGATGTGAGTATTGAAGTTCTCAGCCACGCCCGTGAACCTTTAATCAAACGCACCGTCGACGCATTAATAGGTGCGCGACGGGCGATTGTGCATCTGGTTAACCCCACCTCAAAAGCCTTTCGGGAGCTGGTATTAATGATGAGTAAAACTGAAGTAATCACGATGGCAGTATCTTCGGTACAGTTGCTTAAACACTTGATTGCTGACCACCCAGAAACCGAGTGGCACTTAGAATATAGCTTGGAAACCTTCACGGCAACTGAGCTGGATTTTGCGATAGAAGTGTGTGATGCCGTTAGTGCCGCCTGGGGAGCCACACCGGATAACAAAATTATTCTGAATCTGCCCTCCTCTGTGGAAGTCACCACGCCTAATGTTTTTGCTGATCAAATTGAATGGATGCATCGGCACATTGCACACCGCGATAGCGTGGTGCTAAGTGTGCATCCCCATAACGACCGAGGCACGGCGGTCGCTGCTGCCGAATTGGCTTTAATGGCTGGCGCCGATCGGATAGAAGGTTGTTTGTTTGGTAATGGTGAACGCACCGGCAATGTCGACCTGGTCACGCTGGCGTTAAATCTGTACACCCAAGGGGTTAATCCAGGCCTGAATTTCTCGGATATCAAGTCGGTCGCCAGTGTGTTTGAAGACTGCACCCAGTTAGCTATTCATCCTCGACATCCTTACGTGGGTGACCTCGTCTTTACGGCCTTTTCTGGTTCGCATCAGGATGCCATCAAGAAAGGTTTTGCCGCTCAGAACCCAGACTGCGTGTGGAATGTCCCCTACTTGCCGATTGATCCAACTGACCTAGGTCGCAGTTATGATTCGGTCATTAGAATCAATAGCCAGTCTGGCAAAGGCGGTATCGCGCATTTGCTGGAAACCCATTATGGCTTGGTGTTTCCACGCCGCTTACAAGTGGAGTTCTCGAGTGTTGTCCAACAACATACTGATAGTCAAGGTGGCGAAGTCAGTGCCGTTGCCTTGTGGCAACTCTTCTCACACACTTATCTGGAGACTATTAGCCCATTAAAGTACATCGAACATCAACTTTTCCGACAAGACACGACTCAGGGTATAACACTTGAGGTGGCGATTAATGGCAGTGTGCAGCGCTTGAATGGGCAAGGTAATGGGCCAATCGATGCCGCCGTCAATGCCTTAAGCAGCATGGGCATTCATGTTAATGTGCGCAGTTATGAGGAACGCGCAATGGGGCAAAGCACCAATGGCAGTGAAGCAAACGCTTGTGCATTTATTGAACTCAGCCAAACTAACCATAACGGTCACCATTACGGCGTGGGAATTGATAGTAATATAGTCACTGCCGCTATTAAGGCATTGATCAGTGGCATCAATCGACTCATGGTTACTGAAAAACTAAATGGCTAACTTAGCCAATAGGTTTTTTAGCCATTTCTCGACATCATTAACATAGGTAAAAACAACGGGCACGACTAACAAACACAAGATAGTCGAACAAATCAGCCCCCCAATAACGGCGGTTGCCATCGGTTGTCGAAAACCGCTGTCGGTACCAATGCCCATTGCTATCGGCAGCATTCCCGCTATCATGGCGACAGTAGTCATCACTATCGGCCTAGCTCGTTTGTGACAAGCGTCAAGCAGGGCTTCGACTAAACTTTGATTTCTATCACGGATACCGACGATAGCATATTCCACCAAGAGAATTGAGTTTTTGGTGACGATGCCCATCAACATAATAACCCCAATCATAGAAGACATATCCAACTCACTGCCACTGACCAACAAGGCGATAAACGCACCACCCAATGAGAGCGGTATAGCAGACAGAATCGTCAAGGGCTGAAAGAAATCCTTAAACAACAGCACTAACACGCAGTACACACAGACAATACCGGTGAGCATTGCTAAGCCAAAACTCCCACTCAGTTCTTTCATGATTTCAGCATCACCCGTCTGGATCAAACGCACACTACTGGGCATACTTAGTACCGAAGGCAATGCTAATGCCGCTTTCATCGCCTGACCCAAAGGCATTCCAGCTAATTCAGCTTTAATCGTTACAAAACGCTGACGATCAAAACGATCAATTTGAGTTGAACCACTTTCCAAGCTAAGCTTAGCCACGCTAGCCAATGGCACCAAACCAGCATTTGAACGCACCCGCAAATTAGCAAGCACATCCAAATCTTGACGCGCCGAATCTGCCATACGCACCCGAATATCTAATTGCCGATTATCCAGATTTAACTTAGCCAGTTGGTTATCAAAATCGCCGCTGGTGGCAATACGCACGGTTTCACCAATCAGTTCTGCGCTAATCCCTAAATCCGCAGCGCGATGCCAATCCGGGCGAATGATAATTTCCGGACTTTCCAGATCGGCAGTGGAGTTGATATTAGTTAAGGTACCGACATTACGTAACTCTCGCTCTACGGCTTGCGCGGTAGATTTAAGTGCCTTAGCGTTATCACTGGCCAAAATCAAAGCAAACCCGCCTCCTGGCCCGCCCGTACTAATATTAAAACGCGCCCCTGGAACGGTTTGCAAAGCCTGTCTAGCACCCCGTTCAATCTCGGCCTGCGGAGGCCGCTGTCCTCGCTCAGCAAGACTTAATAACACCGAACCTTTGCGCACCCCACTAGTCGATTGTGAACCACCCACGGCAGCGAAAATATGATTAATACCCGGTGCTTGCGCTAAGGCTTTGCGCAGGGCTTCGACAACAGCCTCACTATCTTCCAAAGAACTCCCCGGTGACAATTCAAAGTTAAGCGATGTATATCCACGATCAGATGCGGGCATAAATCCAGTATTGATAAAGGGTAACAAACTACAACTAGCGATAAAGAACAGTGTACTTAAGATTAAAGTAGTGCGCCGATGAGTGAGTGTCCAATTTACCGCTGTAATATAGCGGCGCATGGTTTTGCCCTCAGGCTGCTCTTGATGTGTGTGGGATTTAAGAAAAAATACCGCTAACATGGGTGTCAATAATCGAGCCACCAACAAAGACGCCAATACGGCAACGACTGCCGTCCAGCCGAATTGCCGAAAAAACAAGCCAGGAATCCCGCTCATTGCTGCGGTCGGAAAAAATACCGCGACAAGTGCAAAAGTAGTAGCTATCACTGCCAACGCGATTTCTGTAACGGCATCACCCGCCGCCTGCAGAATCGATTTACCGCTACGCGCATGACGCGCGATATTTTCGATTTCCACAATAGCATCATCCACCAGAATACCGACTACAATAGCTAAGGCCAACAAGGTCAAAATATTCAAAGAAAAGCCCAGCCAATTCATCACCGCAAAGGTAGGCAAAATCGACAATGGCAACGCTGAAGCCGATACCAAGGTCGCTCGCCAATCCCGTAGAAACCACCACACCACCAATACGGCTAACAAGGAACCTTCATACAACATATCCATAGAACCCACGAACTGATCATGGGTGTATTGCACGGTTCCGGCAATCAACGTAAAACGTAAGCTAGCATCAGCGTGTTGCAGTTTTTTTAAAGCGGCTTCCAGGTTTGCGGCAATTTTAGTTTCATCTGCGCCCTTAGCTCGATATACACTAAATCCCAGCACCGTTTTACCATCCAACAGCGCTATCTGAGTGCGCTCTGCTATGGTGTCGTGCACTGTGGCGAGTTGATCTAGGCGAAAGTTTTTACCATTGCTCAACGTAATAGGCAATGCCGCCAATTCTGATGCTTGATAGACGGTGGCCAGCGTGCGTACCGTTTGTTCATCTTGCCCCAGATTGCCACGCCCACCTGATGATTGCTGTTGTACCTGACGTAAGGCATGGGAAACATCGGTAGCGGTAACGCCTAAAGACGCTAAACGGATCGGATCGACTTCTATTCTAACCTCACGCTTCACGCCTCCTAGTCGTTCATAACGGCCTACACCAGAAACAGCCATCACCGCTTTTGCCAACTCATTATCCACAAACCAAGACAACGCCTCTTCATTCATACTAGCAGACGACACTGCATAAGTCAGCATAGGTGCGCCAATGACATTAACGGCGCTAATCACGGGTTGCTGCAAACTGGCAGGTAGATTGGTACGCACCTGATCCACCGCGTCTTTCGTTTCTATCAAGGCATCGGAAACCGGTTTTTCAAGGACGAATTCAACGGTGATAGTCACTAAGCCATCTCGGATGGCAGTACGAATATGTTTGATGCCTGAGAGGTTGGCAATGGAGTCTTCAACTTTACGGGCGACTTCGGTTTCAAGCTGCGCAGGCGCCGCACCGGGCTGAGTCAGCTTTACCGTGATAGTTGGCAACTCCAAATCCGGCATACTCTGGACAGATAGTTGCTGAAAACCTCGAAAGCCGGCAATACTTAATAAAATAAAAAGCAGAATAGACGGGATAGGATTACGGATGGACCAAGTTGCCATATTCATTGCGAATTCCTATTTTTCTGCATCAATAGCGGACAACACTTTGACTAAATCACCGTCATTCAGAAAGCCAGCCCCCTGAGCAACTACGGGGATATTTTCATCAAGTCCTTCCAGAATTTCCACTTCCTGCCCCTGACGGCGTCCAGTAACAACTAATTGCAGCTTAACTTCAGATAATGCCTTATTTTCATTCAGCTTAACCACATAACTATGCCCATCCCGAATAATGACACTCGCCGCTGGCACAACTAATGCAAGACTCTGGGCTAATAAAATTCGCCCATTGACATACATGCCAGCTCTAGTACGTCTATCGGGTTCGAGATCAGCAAATAAAGTACCCAGCCTGGATTCACTATTCAATGAACTGGCAATCTTTCTTACTTTAGCGTGCACCTGACTACCATCAGTTAATTCTAGCTGAATGTTCTGCCCAATTTTGATTTTTGCCAATTGATCAGCGGTTAATTCACCACGCCATTCCAGACGGTTTTGTCGAATCAATTTAAACAGCTCCTGACCCACACTATAAACCGTACCCAACGTGGCGTTACGTGAGCTGATGATGCCATCGTCAGGTGCTCTCACTTCTGCATAACGCAGTTGTATCCGCTTTGCTGCGAGCTGGGCTTTAACGATTTCTACCTGAGCTTTTGTTGTTAGCGCTTGCGTCTGGTTAAGCAAAATATCCTGCTTACTTAAACCGCCATTTTCTTGCAATAATAGCGTGCGTTTTCGGTTTTCCTCAGCTTGTACCGCATTGGCTTCGGCTTGAGCTACAGTAGCTATAAGCTGTGCTTCATCTGTCTTGAGCATTTCCGTATCAAAACGCGCCACCAATTGCCCTCGGTGCACGACATCACCCACTTCTGCATTCACTTCAAGCAAACGTAGACCTGCAACCTGAGCGCTTAACACCGCTTCTTGCCACGGAGCAATGGAGCCAGGCACGTCAACACTTGCCGGCCAAGCGGTTTTATGTGATAAAGCGCGAGTAACATTAAGTGCTGGAATCGCAGGTTTTTCTAGTGCTGAACGGCTTTTTTTGGCATTCACCACTTGGGTGATAACGCCAACAATGGCTACCAACCCCAACACTATTAGAATAATAATCACATAACGCTTAGATAGGCGTTTTACTGGATGACTGGGGTTTAAGTCTGTTGTACTCATTAAATGACGGGGGCTAGAAAAAGTCTGTGTGGTGTAATATACCAGCGACAGAGCAATTTACGCACCATAATCTAATTACTGTCAGCTAAAGTACTTACTATTACAATCTGCTATGAATATAAGTCGTTGGATTTAAAAGTCTGGTTATATAATTACTGTTGAAGTAGCAACAAGCAAGATTAACTCATCGACCGCTTTATTTAGCTTGAAATTGAGTTGAACTGCTGATTATTAATCATGATGAAAACATTAGCTGCTTGGAATACAGCAGTTCAAATAAAGATTTTTATCAAGAAGTTAGTCATTGATGGTAAAACGATCAATACCTAATATCTATAGATTTGATATGATGCTACCCCATTAGAAACACTATTCCAACGTTAAATAATAAAATCTATCTCAAATGGAACACCATGAACGAAATAATATTTATAGTTGAAGATTCTCCAGAAGGCGGCTTTACCGCAAGATCACTCAGCCACTCCATTTATACCGATGCCGACACGATTGCCGAATTGCATGCCAATGTTCGAGACGCGATTGCCTGTCACTTTGACCCAGTAGAAAAACCCGACATTATTCGTCTACATTTTGTTCGTGATGAAGTGATTGCTGCATGAAACTGCCTCGTGATTTAACAGGATTACAGTTAGTAAAAAATTTAGAATTGTTGGGTTATCTAATAACTCGACAGACAGGTAGCCATATCCGTGTAACGACTTTACAAGGTGGCGAACATCATTTAACAATTCCAGCTCATAACCCTTTAAAAATTGGTACCTTGTCAGCTCTTCTTAACGATATTGCCCAGCATTTTAATTTAACCCGCGATGAATTATTAAGTCGCCTGTTTTAGAAATGAAACAATAAAGCCTATGATGGTTCCCACAACATAAAACAGAGGAACCCTGTCCTTTTTCAGCAATTCTCATTATGGAAAAAGTATAAAATCAATAGATTACAAACATGTTTTGCTATATTTAAATTTGTGGCGTGCTCTCCGTGCTTTATAGAGACTAAATAACGCAGTAAACCTGAATTGTAAATACTGTTTCTGCTTGGATTTTTGATTAATTGCCAGTGTTTTCGGTAAAAATGATCTAAGCACCAAAATAGATATCTTTATCTGTTTGA
>CAIQNQ010000010.1 GCA_903873165.1 uncultured Methylococcaceae bacterium
ACCCTCTTTACGCTCTTCTGCAGATATTTCTTGATAAAATCGAGTTTGTTTGAGTTCAACTTCATATAAAGATAACATTTTTCTAATCTCCTCGCGGCTTAAGTGCGGTAACTTATAAACCAAAATAGTTTCAATAAAATCCAAGCCATCCAAATCGATTTTATCCAGTCGATCCGCTAGCACTTTGGCTTGGGTTATTGTCTGTTGTTTATCACTGGCAATCAAGCGAATAAATTCGAGTATGGGTGATAAATCCGTGCGGTTTTGATAATCTTCTAAGTAAATACGATGTAAATGGGGAGAATTAAGGAAAGATAAAAACTCAACACTGGTGTTTTTCTCAATACCACGATGTGGATAAATCACTAATACTAACCAATCTCGATTGGGCTTATTTTGATACAGGTAGAGCGTGATTTCGCTGAATAAACGACCGTAAAAATCTTTATCCACTTGATATTGCACTTCAACAAAGATAATGGGTTGATCTGGATCATCAGTAACAGGTTTGAATAAACCATCAATTCTGAAAGCTGTTTGTTTAATTTCTTCGGAGCTAAAGCAATAACTATCACCAGCATAATCTAAACCTAATAACTCTAAGGCTAATTTAGGCTGTCGCTTAAATAGCCGATAAAACATTGTATCCGTTTTCATGATTAAAAAATCAAGTAAGAGTGATGTGGCGCAACCACCTTAACACACTCTTTGGATGAGATTGTTTCAAGTTTACGGCTCAGAGCCTAATAATGTCTTGAATATATAATTAATGTTTTTTGTCGAATTGTAGGAGTGGCTTTATCTAATAAAATCTCCCCTAACCCATCTTTGCCAAAGAGGGGGAACTGAATAATTGCGATCAACTTTGCGCTTGATTTCAATCATTGGCTTCAAAATGGGTTTGTTAAATTGTTTGTCAAGCGTGGTAAAATATCCGTTTTAACTTTAGGGGGGATTTATGCTTGCTATTACATTTGATACGCACAAATTCGTCAAAAAGATAAAGGGTGTTGGTTTTACAGATGAGCAAGCAGAAATATTAACTGATACAATATGAGCCGCACAATGCGTTGATTTATCGAGCTTAGCGACTAAAACTGACTTATTTGAACAAGAAAATCGATTGATAATATTGGTATAGGTATTGCAATGGGGCAAATAGCTATCATTGCTGCTTTGGTAAAGTTACTTTGATTCTTTGTCGAATAACTAGCATGTATCTCTGTAGGCTCTAAATAAAACTCAGTTTAGCCTAACTAATCTGGTTACATTCCTGCTCCCTCATCTTGTTAACACTCAAGTTTTCTATCTGTTTAAAAGGAAATACTCGTGACTGATGTTTCACGTCCAAAGAAAACGCCACCGCCGCGTCGTACCCCTCCCGTGAGTCCTGCCGTTGAAAAATATCTTTTAGATTTATTAGGTCCCGCAGAAAATGCAGTTTTGCAAGAAATGGAAGCCTTAGCAGAAAAGAATAACTTTCCTATTGTTGGGCGTTTAGTCGGTGTGTTTATAGAAATGCTGGCAAAGATGATTAATGCGCAGCGCGTGTTTGAGTTTGGTAGTGGCTATGGCTATTCGGCGTATTGGTTTGCTAAAGCGGTTGGCCCCACAGGCACTGTGATATGTAGCGAAGCTGATTTTTTAAATAAAGATAAGGCTGAACACTATTTAACCGCCGCTAATTTATGGGATAGGATCGATTTTAGAGCGGATATGGCGCAAAATGCCTTTGCCCAAACGGAAGGCTTGTTTGATATTTGCTATAACGATGTGGATAAAGGCGATTATCCCGAAATCTGGTTATTGGCTAAAGATAGAATTCGCCCCGGTGGCTTATACATTGCAGATAATGTATTGTGGCGTGGGCGAGTCGCTGCTCATTCGGGTACGGATGTATTTCAGGGTTGGACTGAGGCGATTCGTCAGCATAATCAAATGATTTTTGATGATCCTGACTTTGAAACCTTTATTAATCCGAGTCGAGATGGTGTAATAGTCGCACGTAGAAAAACAAGTTAAAATTATAAGTATTAAGGTAACTTTCATGCAACATAGATCAGCCAGTCAAGAACTCCATCATGAGATTTTTGGCTCAATACTAGATAGGTCAGACTTAAGTCCTTATCTTTTATTATCAGCCGAAAATTATGCGACTGCGCTTAAGCAGGCCACTAAAATGATGAGTAATCGTGGCTTTGATGTTGTAGATAATGGTGAGTTGCAAGAAAGTGAGCAGAAGCGAGCCTTGGTGTACGTTGAGCGCACTTATCGGTACTTTTTAAAATGGTTATTCCCTTTTGTAAAACGCCAATTAGAGGCGTTGATTGTCTTAGAATCAAGTAATCTGGCCTTATATCAACACAGTTTGGCGGCCATTAAACAACTTGAAACGCTCTTAAAGAATCCGGCCTTTAAACAGATTGTGGAGCAAGATCCTCGACATTTGTTTTTATTAGCCTCTTCAAGTAAATATCCTACGGTTTTTCATGGTTATCAGGGTAAAAAGCTGGTCGTGCCTTTGGAATGGCAGCAAACGGCTTGTGCTATGTTAAAGATGGGCTATTTGATTAAATCTATAGAAGAAGAAAGCCAAGATATAAATGACTTTGCCCAGTTAGGTTTCTTTTTAGAAGCGGAAAATCAAAGCCTGAATGACTTATTTAACTATGATTGGGAAAATCCTCAGCATATTCCAGAAAGCGAACCCGCTCAGAATGCCTTTGTGAAGATATCCGCTTTCTTTCATAAGTTAAGAGAGTCCGTGAGTCTGGATGAGGATGGCGAGGGCTTTGTCTTTGATAGTGGTGATGGCGTCCGTGTTGATATCGCTGAGATTAAAGCCCGTTTAAAAAGTCCTGAAAGCATGTTTACCAAGCTCGGTAAAAATCTCGAAGGTGAGGCGTATGATATTAGAGATATTCTTGCCATTACCTTTATCCTAAGAGATAAGGACGATACCCTAAAGTTGTTTCATGCCTTGCAAAAGAAAGGCGTTATCTTGCAAGAAAACACCCATTCACAATCTATCACTCAAACTTTGTTCGATAATCCAGAACACATGATGGAAGCGGTGCGCAGATTAATGATTAGTTTGTCGCAAAGTGCGGGTCATGAGGCCAGTGTGACAGATCAGGAAGTCTTACTGAATGCACAAACCTTTTATGATGCACTGAGTATGAATGCTGAGAAGAATCAACATTCCTCTGCTGGACACCGCAAGTTTCAATGTAAGATTAGTTTTTCTTTGCCTATCCATCGACAAGCCAGAACGCATAAAATTATTATTCCCGGTACAGATGTGTATGCGCGTCGAAATGAGATTAATAAGAAAACCCAAGAGCATACCTTAGGGGTGGAATTACGGATTTCTGATGAAGAAAGTTGGCGTACTTCTGAGCAGAAAGGCGATTCTCATCACAGTGCCTATAAGTTTAGGCAGCTCATTGCGGTGATGAATCGGGTCTTTAAGAACGTGTACTATATGCCTAAAGACAGCATAGCGCAGTTGAAGAAAGATCAGGGTGTGTTGTTTTCTTGAGAGGTTTTTTTAAAAAAATGTTTTTGTTAAGCTGCTTATTAATGAATCATGAAAAGTTGGTAATAAGATATCACTCAAAAGAATATTTATATAAAAGGTGATCCTAGGATTAGCTTTTGACGTAGTTTAAATAAGCTGATTTACGTTTTAAAAAGCAATTTAACTCGCTTATAAAAAGATCATGGTAGATTTAGTCGATCAATACTTCGGACAGTTTTGATTTGATTTGATTAAAAAATAGTCTGGAAGCCTCCAGCGTGGGAAGATGTAGTCAACGACGATAACAGTCCAACACACCCAAGGCCTCCATGCACTTAATAGACCCCATTCTGAACCAAATGTCCGGCGTAGCAAAGCCACAACGTAAGTTCATGTCCATCTTGCTAACAGCCCTGACGTATCTGCCGGGGCGGGTAAATTTCCGAAACCTTGACCGTTATACCTCTCTGAATGAAAAAACCTTTTCGAGATGGTTTCGTCGCTCGTTCGATTTTGTTACCTTCAACCTGCTGAGCTTGAAGGACTTGCCGAATAGTGGCGAATGGGTG
>CAIQNQ010000011.1 GCA_903873165.1 uncultured Methylococcaceae bacterium
AGAAACCGTTGGATGTATACACCTGAAATCCGCTTAGGTTATTTTATTCAACCGCAATATGAAGCATTTGTTAAGTTTGAATACAAAGAAGCCGCCTACGATACTTTAGTTAAAGCCAATGGTATTAGTAATGCCGTTAATCGTAATTCAACTGGCTACAATGCAACAACGGGCTTAGCTTTTGATTTAACAGATTTAGTGACAGGAGATATTTCTGTAGGTTATATCGAACGTAAATATGAAAGCTCACTTCTTAAAACCATTAGTGGTGTTAATGGTTTTCTAAACTTAAAATGGCGTCCAACTGCAATTACGACGGTAAATGGTGGTGTTTTTCGTAATATTAATGAAACAACTCAGGCTAATGTATCTGGTATATTCAGCACTGGTGTTAATTTAGGTGTTGAGCATGAGCTTAAACGAAATGTACAATTGCATGCGGGTGGTAATTTCAATTACTTAGACTACAATAATAATACTGCCGCTGCAGCACGTACAGACAACATGTATAGCGCAAATGTAGGGACTAAATATTTAGTCAATAGATACTTTAACGCTGATTTATCTTACACCTATAAAAACCGTGATAGTACTTTAAACACGGCACTGTATGACGTAAACCAAGTTATGCTAAATCTAAGAGCGCAGTATTAAAATTTGCTGTACTATATTGGCTCAGATTGACTGATTTATTTATGTGAGAAAAAATGCGTTTATATAATTTATGTCGTTACACGAGCCTAGTTCTTTGCACTGCACTTGTTTTTAATAGTGCAGTCATTGCTGATGATAAAGCTGAACTCCACAGTCAAAGTGAATCATCTATTAATGAAGAATACAAACTAGGCTCAGGAGATTTGATTAAAATTACAGTTTTTAATCAAGTAGAACTGTCTGGAGAATATACCATCAGTGGATCTGGGCAAGTTGCATTACCCTTAATAGGTGATGTCAATGCGAAAGATTTAACGGTTAAACAAGTTGAACTAGCCATTGCTAACAAATTAAAACCTGATTATTTACTTAATCCAAAAGTAAATGTTCAGGTTTTAAATTACCGCCCCTTTTATATATTAGGTGAGGTAAAAGATCCGCAATCATACCCTTATGTAGATGGCATGACTTATCTTAATGCTGCTGCCATAGCGGGTGGCTTTACTTACCGTGCCAAAGAAGATCATGTCATGGTAATACGTTCAAAAGATCCTCAAAAACGCGAAATCCGTCTTAATATGGATGATAAAGTAATGCCAGGAGATGTAATCCGCGTTGAAGAAAGATTTTTCTAATCTCCACCAAAAGTAAAATATCCATAACACTCGCTCTGTGTTATGGATCCTGCTAGGCCCAATACGGTAAGCACTCAACTTCCTAATCAATTTACCATACTAAATAAGAAGAACGATCCCGTGAACGAATTAACAGATAATTCATCATCAACCGATGATTCAACACTGCCCGATAATACAGAAATATCATTAAGTACTATTATTAATGTCATTTGGCTGAGAAAAAAATTATTACTGAGCGTAACCAGTCTTATCTTTTTATTATCACTATTATATATTTATCAACTGGTTCCTCGATATACTGCGACAACAGCACTCCTAGTTGGAATTAAATCAGCAAAAATAGTTGATATACAAGAAGTATTGGCTGGAAATATGTCTGGAGGAGACGCCGCAGTTATTGGCGAAATGGAGGTATTAAAGTCAAGAGAGTTGGCTAAAAAAGTGTTGGAGCATTTGCACTTAGACCAATATGAAGAATTTAATGCAAAACTAAAAAAGCCAGGCTTTTTTGATGAATATGGGCCAAAAAACTGGATACCAGAATCTTGGAAGCAAACAGTGGTGTCTAATAAAATTGACACACGTTCAGATGAAGAAAAAGCCCAAGAACATTTAACGCATTTAACAGATGCATTTTTATCCAAAATTTCCGTATCTCAAATTAAACGTTCACAAGTTATCAGTGTTTCGGTTGAGTCACAAAATCCAAAGTTATCAGCTGACATTGCAAATGCACTAACTGATGGGTATATAGTGGGTCAGTTACAAGCAAAATTTGATGCTACCAAAAAAGCAACGGATTGGTTAAATGACCAACTGGGCGAACTAAAGACGAAGTTAGAGCTTTCAGAACGGGCCGTTGAAAACTATAAAAAGAACCATAACTTATTGGAAGTCAGCCACGGAACTGGACTTTCTCAACAACAGATGTCTGAAATTAATAGCCAACTAATCATTTCACGTGCGCAACGTGCTGAAGCGGAGGCAAAATATCAACAAGTTCAATCCATACTAAATAGTGGACAAAATATTGATAGTGTTAGTGATGTATTAAATTCACCATTGATATCTTCATTACGCACTCAAGAAGCTGAGGTACAACGTAAATATTCGGAAATGTTAGTTGAGTATGGGGCACGCCATCCACGTTTAATCCAAATGCAAGCCGAATTAAATGATATAAAGGATAAAATTTCTTCAGAAGTTAAAAAAATTGCTTCTGGATTAAAACATAACTTAGATGTTGCGCGTGTCCGTGAAAATTCATTAGCAGGCAGTCTAAATCAATTAGAATCAAAAAACACAGGTAACAATCAAGCTGAGGTTGAATTACGTGCCTTAGAACGTGAGGCAACCGCTAATAAAACCTTATTTGAAACTTTCTTAGGACGATTTAAAGAAACTGCATCAACCCAAGGTATTGAATCAGCAGATGCTAGGGTTATATCATTTGCTGAAATTCCACTTGGTGCATCGTTTCCAAAGAAAAATCTAATGCTAACCGTCAGCTTTATAGGTGCGTTGTTCTTTAGTATTTTTCTGGTCTTTATTATTGAAATGCTGCATCCAGGTATTAGATCTCCTGAACAAATACAAACTCTTTTCAATATGGCAACGCTAGGTATCATTCCAAAGGTTGTGGTTTCAGATAGTGCAGTACATCAATATTTATTGGATAAGCCACGCTCATCATTGGCTGAAGCCATTAATACCCTAAGGATTTCTCTGTCTTTACTGAATCCAGACTCAGAAGTTAAAACTGTATTAGTAACATCTGCTGTTCCCGGAGAAGGGAAATCAACCTTATGTAGTTTATTAGCCCGTCATACCGCAAATGCTGGAAAAAACGTGGTGTTAGTTGACTGTGACTTACGAAGACCGACCATTGGAAAAATCTTCAATATCGACAAATCTACCTTAGGTTTAACTGATTTACTAGTCAATCATGAACTAAAAATTGCCGATGTATTAGTCAACGATCCAGATACGGGGTTGAAAATTCTAACTCGAGGTCACTCAGCCTATGTAAACCCGAGTGATCTATTTGCTTCGCAACGCATGAGAAATATTATTGATGAATTAAGAGCAACATTTGATTTAGTTGTTTTAGACTCAGCTCCTATTATGTCAGTACCCGACACGCGAATATTAACGGGTATTGCTGATAAAACAATCTTTGTATTAAACTGGAACTCTACACCTAAGAAAGTTGTATACAATGCAATACAAATTATTAATAAATCAAATCAATCTAAAGTAGCTGGATTTGTACTACAAAAAGTAGATTTAGACCAATATGGACGTTATGGCTATGGTGACTCAGGGTATTATTACTCCTATGGTCGTTATAAAGATTATTATACTAACTAACACAGCAAGCTATGTCGGTCATTTATAAACATATAACTGTCGTCATAGGCATTGTTATTAGCTGTGCTAGCTTATATTTAGCTGTTCCACGGTTTATTTCCAGCTTATATGCTTTATATCCAAATACTGCATATGATCAGAATGAAACACAAATACCTTTAAATATTCTTGAAAACTGCATTACTGATCTTACAGACGCCATTTCTTGGCAAAGAGATAGCTCTTATTTCAAAAAACTAGGCGTTTTTAAATTAAAAAATGCAGAAATCATATCTACTAAATTACAAGTATTTAGAGAACCTATCCTACGTGAAGCTCAAAAAGCTTTTGTAGATGGGCTTACAATATCTCCAGTTGACCCCATCGCGTGGTATCAACTCGCTTATGTCGATAGCTTATTGAATGAGTCAAACGATAAAATTATTAACGATTTAAGACTGTCATATTACGCTGGACGCGTAGAGCCTGATTTTACAATGGATAGGATTAAATTAAACTATCGTTATTATTATAATTTGCCAGAAGATATGATAACGATATTTAATCAACAAATTAATTTTGCATGGCAATTTAATCCTAAGGAGCTAATCCAATTTTATTCGAATAATCCTGAATTTAAAAAACTTACGGATAATGCAATCAATATGTCACCCGATGAAAGTATTAAATTCCATCAACAAATTGATCGATATATAAAAACCCATAAAAAGTAAATTATTCTTATGGGGTTTATTTGATTAATCTAATGCCACTTAGGATTTCCTAATTTTGTTGCATTATCTTTTTATTTGAATTGCTCATATTATCGCCAGTCTGCCGTTTAGGGCTTTGCTTTGGAGCAGTCTGGCTATTTATCCGTAACTTGGTTGCTCTGGGTTCAGCTGATGGCAGAGATGGTGCTGTCTTCTCTGCCTCATAACCTATAATCTGTTCGCGCTTAATTATTGATCCAATTAATTTTTCAACTTGTTTTAATGCCGAAAGCTCATCATGAGATACTAATGAAATAGCCTTACCTTCTTCTCCTGCCCTACCGGTTCGACCAATTCTATGCACATAATCCGCTGGTGATCTTGGTAATTCATAATTAATTACATAAGGCAATAAAGCAATATCAATACCACGGGCGGCAACATCAGTTGCAACTAATACCCTAATTTCTCCGGCTTTAAAGCCTGCTAAAGCACTGGTTCTTGCGCCTTGACTTTTATTACCGTGTATTGCTGCTGCTTTAATCTCAAGCTTGTTCAACTTTTCTGTCAAGCGATTAGCACCATGCTTAGTACTCGTAAAAACTAACACTTGTTGCCATTGTTCAGTTTTTATCAAATGACAGAGTAACTCTGCCTTTTGAGTTTTATTACATAAATATGCTACTTGTTCAACAGTTTCAGCAGCAGTATTTCTGGCGGCAACTTCAATTTTTATAGGGTTAACTAACAAACCCGTAGTCAACTTACGAATATCCTCTGAAAATGTTGCAGAAAATAATAAATTTTGACGTTTTTTAGGCAGTAAGGCGATTATTTTTTTAATATCTCGTATAAAACCCATATCTAACATACGATCAGCTTCGTCTAATACAAAGCTTTCTACTTTATCTAACTTAAGTGCATTTTGATTAAAAAGATCAATTAA
Source organism: uncultured Methylococcaceae bacterium (assembly GCA_903873165.1). Lineage (GTDB taxonomy): Bacteria > Pseudomonadota > Gammaproteobacteria > Methylococcales > Methylomonadaceae > Methylobacter_C. The sequence goes on from CAIQNQ010000011.1 coordinate 5,301, forward strand.
TCGACCTGGAGTTGCAACTAAAACATCCACCCCACCTCTAAGCCTCATCATTTGAGGGTTAATCTTAACACCACCAAAAACGACCTCTGTTTTTAATCTAGGATGTAGATGAGCACCATATTGACTTACTGACTCACCCACTTGAGCTGCAAGTTCTCGTGTTGGAGTTAGAATCAGTACTCTAATGGGTCTGTTAGTACTAAAGTGTTGTTGAGATAATCGATGTAATAAAGGTAAAGCAAAGCCGGCTGTTTTACCCGTTCCGGTTTGAGCAGCTGCTAAAAGATCATGTCCTTTTAATACCGCAGGAATTGCTTGTTGTTGGATTGGTGAAGGGGTGGTATAACCAGCCTCTGCGATAGCTTTTAATAATGGATCTGAAAGTCCAAGTTTAGTGAACGGCATTATATTTTCTTTGTATTAATTGAAACACCTGTTTTATAATTCATTCTTGTTATTAAGCATTCGTAACAAAACAATAGGGATTTAAAACTAGGGCACTGGGAGGTATTCAAACAACCATATTCGATTAGGAATTAATATAACTAACTCAATACTTGTTTGATTTAGAATTTGATTTATGCGACTTACGTAGCAACTAAAACTTCGTCTATAATAAAAATGTATTTTAATCTTACCTTGGGTGTCATAATAACATGAACTCCCCCGTGGGTAATAGCGAAAAACTTAACGACTTAGAAAACTGCCTTGAAAACTCTTTTTAAAAATCTATTTATTTCTAAATCCATTCAACCAGAATTAACTGGTTTACCAGACAACCAACGTATTTATTGCATAGGTGATATTCATGGCCGACTGGATCTGCTCACACAATTGCAACAATTAATTCTAATTGATGCCGAACATTATTTAGGCAATAAAACTATTGTGTATTTAGGAGATTATATCGATAGAGGCCCAGACTCTAAACAAGTAATAGATTATCTTATAGATCACGATAAACTCACTGATTTTAAGAAAATATATTTGCTAGGAAACCATGAGCAAGCTTTATTGCAATTTCTACACACCGCAGATCCAAATATTGCTAATGATTGGTTGAAATTTGGTGGCTTAACCACTCTAATGAGTTATGGTGTTGAACTTAAAGGCATACCTACTTTGTTAGATATGAAACGCATACATGCTGAATTAACTTATAAAACTCCTTATAAACATTTAGAGTTTTATCAAAATCTAACAATTTCTTACGAAGCGGGGGATTATTATTTTGTTCATGCAGGCATCAAACCGAAAACTAAATTAGATAAACAAAGGCCAGAAGACTTAATATGGATTAGAGAAGAATTTACGAATAGCGCTTTATATCATGGTAAGGTAATAGTTCACGGACACACAATTACTCCAGAACCTGAATTACTATCAAATCGAATCGGTATAGATACTGGAGCTTATAGCACTGGTATTCTTACTTGTGCGGTTTTCGAAGACTTAAGTTGTAAATTCATCCAAACAACTAAGTAAATTATAATACATAAGTTTTACTTATATCTTTATTGCTATAAAAACCCAGCTAAACGCAAGTCGGTCGCATTAATAATGCTTTTAAACACATAAACAATTTGGGCAACGGGTATCCCTTTCAAATGTATCATAATTTCATTAACTTTGTTACTCACTTGATCGTGCATATAAACTTTATTTTGCATGGTAATTCTCCTACTTAAAAAATTAATTAACACTTTTATCTATAACTACGCATTTGCCCTACCAAAACACCTTGTATTTGCACTTGCTCAGGATGATAGGTAAATGCACTCATACTTACATTTGCGGGGACTAACATTATTTTTTCTGAACTTTGTTGATCTATATATTTAAGCGTAGCTTCGGTATTCTCAATTAAAGCCACGACTATCTCACCATTTCGGGCGTGATCACGTTGTTCAATAACCACCCAATCACCATCGTAAATACCGGCATCAATCATAGAGTCACCTTTTACTTGCAAAACATAACACGGTTTATTAGTCTTTAACGCATCAGGGACTGACATATATTCAATTGTTGCCAATGCTTCAATTGGCTTGCCTGCCGCAATTGATCCTATAAATGGCAAACCATCCAGCATTTCTACTTCTTCTTGAACTGTCAGTCTCACTCCAGCTTGTTTATTACCTGCAAATGGCTCAACCAAACCCGCATTAATCAGTGCGATAATGTGTTTATATAAAGACCCCCTAGATGCCATGCCTAAATGCTCACATAACTCATCTAAACTCGGCGCACAGGCAAAACTATCGGCGTTATCTCTTAAGTAATTGTAAATTTCAGTTTGACGTCTCGTTAATACCTGCATTGCTAAAACTCGTCTTATTCACTCTGTTGGTATTATATTATCAATATAATTTTAAAAATCAAGAAAAAGAGAACACAAAGAAAACAATTAGTCTTTTCCTCTCTAATACCTATTCATCTTTAAGCCCTACTTCTAAACATGATTAATATTTGCCTCTGATATATTCTGTTATTATCCTGACAACAAAACCTCTTTAACTTATTTTTTATGATGCAATCATTAACCCATCCTCAAATTAGCCGCCAAGATTTAGTACTTACGATCAGGCAATGGGGCGGTGTTAGCTCTGGTGGTATTTTAGATGACAACTGCCTTCACTTTAAAGATCAGGCAATTCCTGGCTTAATTGGCTATCGTTTAGTGACAAAGGTTGCAGTGGTATTAGGTGACCCTGTGTGTGCACCCGAATATAAAGAAGCATTAGCTCTTGCTTTTCATGATTTTTGTGCCAACAAAAAATTTGATGTCATATATATTATGACTTCAGAAGATTTTGCCTTATGGGCACAACAAAAATTAACTCCGGTATTAATTGAATTTGGAGCCACTTTATTTTTAAACCCCGCAGATAATCCTTATCATCATCCCGGCTCACCCTCTAAAGCATTACGTAAAAAGGTACATAATTGTTTACATAAGGGAGTAACAGTCAAAGAATATCGGGGTAATGATATTGATATCGAAACAGCTATAGATGATATTGTAAGTTTTTGGAAAAATGCTAGAAAAGGTCCACAGATTCATCTATGCCAACCTTCTCCATTTAAAGACAGAATCGGCAAACGCTGGTTTTATGCAGAACAAGATGAGAAGATTATAGGCAGCTTGATACTTAATGAACTCAAAGCAGATAATAGTTGGTTATTAAATAACGTCATGATTAGAGAAAACAGTCCGAATGGGCTGTCTGAATTACTCGTTATATCGGTGTTAAATGTGTTAGAAACCGAAGGCTGTAATTCCGTTACCATTGGGCCAATTCCAAGAAACAAACTAGGTAAAATTATTGGACTTAATAGCTTTACGAGCTTCATTCCCAAAATCATTTATAAAGCCTCTCAATATTTTTTTAATTTAAGTGGGCATGAAACTTTCTGGGAAAAGTTTCAACCTCGTCAACAAGGCTCTTATTTAATCTTTCCGCACCAAAATATTAGTTATGCCACGATTAAAGCCATTATAAATTCACTACGCAATGATTAATCTATTTTATGGTGTATAACCTGATTATTTTGAGCTACACGAATTAATCCATCACGCACTTGTGGACTAGCTAAAACAGGCCCACTCATCAAATGCTGCATAAAAAAACCCACTGTGGCACGTCTCGCTATAATTCGAACTTGCTTTGAGTCTGCATTAAACAAGCCCGATTTTGTCGCTGCTAATACGGCATCTTTTGCACCCATTGAATGCCCTGCTATACCTATTTTAGTGGCATCAACACCCTGTTTTGTAATCAACCAATCTGCCATAACCTCGGCATCATGCGCTAACTCAAGATCAGTGACAAATAAGGAATACCAACCATGCACAGCCACGACAAAACCTCTTGATGCCAAAGCCCGCGCATAACTTTCATATTGATCATCCGTAGCCATACGACCGGGTAAAAACACAATAGCAGGTGCTGCTGCCTGAGAATATCTTGGTTGATACAAAGTAACTGAAATCGTTTCGCCTTGCTGATCAATATTAATTCGAGTAGAAATTATTTCCTTTGGACCAAGTCCTGCTAAATCATCTGTTATCATACCCACAGCATCATTAGTTAAAGTAGAACTAGCATTGATTTGACCTAAAGTACTGCAACCCATTGCCAATGAAATAACAAGGCTGGTAAAAATAAGTTTGAGGGGCATTACAATCCTAAATTTAGAACATGATAGAAACAACACACTTTAATAAGCTGACTAAGCTAATTCAGCCCAGTTAATTGCCCACATGAGCTATAAGACTTGCAAGTTTATAATAGGTTCAATATATCTCAACAGCCACTTCATTATGATAAATTCATGCCCAACTGCCAGCTTTTTTCTGCATTCATGATGATCAAATTATTATTTATAAGGCTTTTATGGTTAATAAGTTTATTTATTTGCCCTATTGCACTGGCCCAAATGCCTACTCCACAAGCATTACTAACAGAATTAGATATTAATCAAAGAGATATTACGCGCTTAAACGCCGGAGAAGTCGTTTTGTTTAATGTGCCTAATAATAGCGAAACCGAGCTTACAGCAGGAATCATCATCTATCTCTCCGCTACTCCCGCTCATATAATTGCATTAATTAAAAAAGATGGCCTAGCTTCATTAGACCCATTAGCCCTTTCGGGAGGGGGAATACCCTTAAACACTGATTCAGTTTCGTCGAATGACTTTAGCTTTAAACCCGAAAAACAAAAAGCGAATGATGTCTTAACTGCAACACCCGGCGAGCAATTTAATTTCTCTACCGAAGAATATCAACTCATCAATTCCCAAAAGGCATCACAGACTCCAAATGCTTCCGAAATTTATAAACAACTATTATGGAAACGCTTACAGTCATATCGTCAATTAGGTGTAAAAGGCATAGCACCTTATGATAGAGGCAATAATATTCTAGTTAATCCCAGTAAAGACTTAACAGTAGCAGCTGAAGCGCATGATTTAGCAAGCGATTATTATCCTGACATATTTAAAGCTTGGCGAGATTACCCAAATTACAAATTACCCAACGGTGTAGAAGAGTCTTATACATGGAGTAATCGCTTAGTACAGGGGCGGACTTCCGCTATGTTGACGCATCGTTTTATTCTCAGTGATAAACATGGAGAATTAATGTTGGGTAGACAGTTTTATTCGGAGCATTCATTTAATGTTAACCAACTCACTATTACTTGCTTACCCTATATGAAAGGCACTTTATTGTTTTATACCAACCGTAATTTTACGGATCAAGTCGGCGGATTTGGTAGCGGTATAAAACGTTTGATTGGCAACAATTTGGCTCAAGAACAAGTTGTCACTTTATTACTTAGCTTGCAACAACATCTTAAAAATCACTGATAAATTCATTACAACAATACTCTTTATGAATCTATTAAAAACACGTAAGAGTAGTAAATATGCAAACAAAATAATATCCATTTATCAAGTTAGCCATTGCACAAATAGGGTTTCTTATTATGTGTGTTAAAATGCTCCAAGATTAATATTTCGTAACTAACGTATTGTCTATTATCCTTAAATATAGACAAAAAACAGAATGGAACAGATACATGAGTGATGGCATCACTTTAATTACCGGCGCCACCGGACACTTAGGAGCCAATTTAGTTCGGCAATTGCTTGCAGAAGGCGAAACAGTGCGCGTACTGATGCGTACTTCACAAGACAATGGCGCGTTAGAAGGACTTGACGTAGAACGAGTATATGGAGATCTTCGCAATGCCAATGAAGTTTCAGCAGCTGTAAGCGGTTGTTCATACATATATCATTGTGCAGCCTTAGTATCGACTATTGATGGCAATGCGGCCCATAAACGAGAAGTTTACGATACCAATGTGCGCGGCAGCATTAATATCCTCAATGCAGCTAAAGTCCACAATATCACTAAAGTAGTCGTGTCTGGTTCGCTGAGTGCCACTGGCTACGAAGCGGATATTGCTAGCCACGAAGACATGCCATTCTACCCTTTTGATCGCCATCTTCCGTACGGTTTTACCAAACACTTAACAGAACATGAATGCCTCAAAGCCCATGCTAATGGTCTAAACGTAGTTATTGCCACTTCCTGCGCCATTATCGGCCCGCATGATTATGTACCTTCCCGCTTGGGTCGGGTACTTATTGATTATGCAAATGGCTCATTACGCGCTTATATTCCTGGCGGCTTTGAATTTGTATCCAGTTATGATATTGCCAGAGGCCATATTTTAGCCATGCAACACGGTCGATCTGGACAAAAATATATTTTTGGTACGACTTACTCAAGCGTAGATGATCTACTCAATATATTCAAGCAAGTCACAGGACGCCCCTTGCCTAAGCTACGCTTATCACCCTTGCTAATGGCTACCCTAGCAGAAATTACTGATAAAACATGGTACAAATTGTTTCCTAATCGACCGCGACGCTTTACCCCAGGTGCAGTCAGACTACTACAAATGCATCGTAGAGCAAGCCATGATAAAGCGAAACAAGAATTAGGCTACCAGCCGACCGAATTGTCCCAAGCCGTCCAAGCCGCTTATGATGATTTCGTGCGCCGAGGCTTAATTGTCCCCGCCAAATAAATAGACAATCCAATTTACCTTAACCACAAACCCGAGCCTTAAACATGACCAATGCGCAGATAAAATCCCCCGCCCCAGACTTTGCTGCAGCTAAAAACCCTCGGCAAAAAGCCCGTGCCTCTGGAATGGACCCTGATCGCTGGTATGTGGTGGAATATGATAATGCGGTTAAGAAAGGCCAAGTTAAAGAAGTTACCTTCTGGCATACATCCATTGCACTCTACCGTGGTGAAGATGGTCAACTTGCAGCATTAGAGAATCGTTGCCCGCATCGTCAATTAAAACTCACGCACGGCGCTGTCGATAAGTGTAATTTACGTTGCGCATATCATGGCTGGTCTTTCAATAAAGAGGGTACGCTTGAAGATTATTCCCATGATAACTTTGGCAAACCGCTCATTAAAAGACAACTTAAAACCTACCCCGTACAAGTGCGTTATGGTTTAATCTGGCTGTTTCCCGGCAATCCTGAATTAGCCAATGTACACACCATCCCTGTTATACCTGAACTTACTAGCGACAACCCTTGGGCTAACTTTGTCTCAGACCTAACCTGGAAAACGCATCATTCGATGGTGATGGACAATATCTGTGATTTCTCTCATGCCTTCTTGCACCGTAAATATCAACCCTTTATTGATGCCAAACTAACTCATCACGAGGCCGATGATGACAGGGTTTATTTGACTTATGATACCTATATGGCAGGCGGGCGAATTTCTGGTATTTTCGTTGACCGCAATCGAGTCAACACTCGTTCTATCGAATTATGTTACCAATATCCTTATCAATGGACTAATACCGGTGACAGCATTAAGAATTGGTCATTTATGTTACCCATCGACGAAAAAACCACACGGGTATTTTTCCTGTTTTATTTCGATGCTTTAACGATTCCCCTGCTTTCAATAAAAACGCCAAAGTGGCTAACACAGTTTGTATTGAATCTTGCCAAGCCCTTGGTGTTTAAGCCCATTTTAGAAGAAGACGGTGTCGCTCTTGAAGCTGAGATGTTAGCTTATGAAAGTTATTGGGATGCACCGCCCATCGAACTTAACCCCGTAGTGCCGATGTTTCAACGTCTTACTGCTCGAAAATGGGAAGAGCATTTGACTAGAAGCCAAAATATAGAGGCTAGTGAAGTAAATTAGTTAGACTTATTACTCGAAATATCCAATGCTCTCAGATACTTTATAGCAACGAACGTATTTACAACATACTGCTATCTTGCGCAATACTCAAATAACTATTGATTGTAACTTCCCATTATTAGCAGGATTTAAACCTTCCAAGTTTTAATACTTGGAAGGTTTGCGTTATAAGTGTTGACCAACACGATTTCCCCAGCTTTTTCAATTGCTTCAGCACGGTTTTTAATTCCAAGCTTGGTAAATATTCGTTTTAAATGACTTTTCACGGTGTGCTCAGAAATAAATAATTGTTGTGCAATTTCATTCCGTTGTTTGCCGGCCACATAAGAACTAAAAACTTCTAATTCCCGATTGCTAAGTTGATAACTATCAATTTTTTCTTGCTGTTTATCAGGTGCAATAATCTGACCTTGCTGAATTTGTCGGTGTAATTTTACGCAAATTTCTACCCTGGCAACCACTTCTTCTATATGAAAAGGCTTGGAAATATAATCGACACCACCCACCCGAAAACCTTTAACCTTGTCTGAACATCTCGATAAAGTGCTTAAAAAAATAACCGGAATATTTGCTGTATCGGGATTGGTTTTTAAATGTTGGCATACTTGATAGCCGTCCATTTGTCCCATTAAAATATCCAATAAAATAACATCAGGTTGTTTCTCTCGCGCTAATAGCAAAGCGTAATTTACATCTGTTTCTAGCCACAACTGCTTACAACGAAGTTGCAAAAAATCCTCCAAAATTATTAAGTCAAGTGGATCATCATCAATTGCTAAAATAGTGGTGCTTTGTAATAGACTCATTGTTTTATTTTTAAGATTCTGTGTGTGCAAGTAATAATTCAATATCAACTTTTAAGCAAGATACTGCGCTTATTAAAGTGGGCAGCAAACTTTTTATTTCTTCAAGTTGCTGTTCATAGAAGGCTGATTCAATTAAAGTTGTGATCTCAAATACTTCCGTCATCGAATAATTACCCGACACGCCTTGTAGTGCGTGATTGAAATGATAAATCTGTTCAAATTCTTCCTGTTCCAGACAAGACAATAATCGAGCATCTAAGTGTTGGTAGCGCTCCAAAAACAACACCAACCCGCGTCGATAAGAATCTATGTTTTGCCAACGTTGCAACACTGCGGCAAAGTCAATTCCTTTTAAAACGGGCAAATTCTGAAATTGTGGGATTAGCGTATCAGTCGCTAAATCATCAGTAATATCTGCATTCGAAACAAACGGTACAATTCTAGCCATGATATCAAAAAGCTTGCCAAAATCAATGGGTTTACAAATAATTGCATCCATACCCATTAGCGCATAATGGTCGCGTTCATCAGACATCACGCTTGCGGTCATAGCAATAATAGTGGTTTTTTTAGATCCTTCTTTTTCCAACAGACGTATGCGTCGTGTTGCTTCCAAACCGTCTATCTCCGGCATATTAATATCCATTAAAACTAGATCAAACACTTGTTGTTGACAAGCTTGCACGGCTGCTAAGCCGTTTTTAACAACAGTGATACTATGATGTTGCTCCTCCAATCGGGTTTGCACCAAAATAATATTTTCTTCGATATCATCGGCCAGTAAAATATTGAATTTTCGACGACTCGTAAACCACTGAGAAAATCCAGTACTAGCGAATTGTGTAGCAAGTTCCTCATCCTGTACTGTGCTAGTTAACGCCAACTTTACTGTAAAAAAAAACTTGCTGCCACGGCTTGGTTCACTCTCTGCCCAGAGTGTGCCACCCATCAATTTTACCAGTTGTTTAGCAATGGTAGTACCTAATCCTGTACCACCAAAACGTCGTGAAATTGATGAATCCGCCTGTGCGAACGCTGCAAAGATAGAGTCCAATTGTGATTCTGACATCCCTATGCCAGAATCTTCAATACAAAAAAAAAGCTCAGTGAGTGAGTTTTGAGGGGCAACCTGAATTTTCACAAAACCAGATTCAGTGAATTTAATAGCATTAGCTATCAAATTCATCAGCACTTGTTTTAAACGAAATGAATCACCGATAAAGTTGCGCTTAACTTCATGGCCAATATTAACTGATAAATCCAAACCTTTTTCACGCGCATTAATTTCAATAAGCTCAATAGTTTCTTTCAGTAATTGTTCCAAATTGAACGGCTGATTTTCTAAACTCAGTTTATGATTTTCCAGTTTGCTGACATCAAGAATATTATCAATCAATAATAATAATTGTTTGGCTGAATGATGGGCTATATTCAAATAGCGTTGTTGAGGTTGCGTGATGTTTTTATCATCCTGTAGTAAACTCATGAAGCCTAAAACTGAATTCATCGGCGTGCGGATTTCATGGCTCATATTGGCAAGGAATTCGCTCTTTCCTAGATTTGCAGATTCAGATCTTTCTTTAGCTAATTCTAATTCATAGGTTCGCTCTTTTACTTGTTTTTCTAATACAATATTTTGCTCGCGGATTAACTTATTAATTTCCTCTAAGGCTTTTCTCCGTTCTTGATTAATAACTCCAATTCTATCGGTTAAAGCCAAAGATAAAAATGCTGCCGTAACTGAACTCATGATTAAATCAAATGAGTTTATATGCGAAAAATATTCAGTAATGGGATTAGTTCCTAACCAGTTAAAACGAATCATGGCCACCATTGGTATTTGTACTAAAAGTGGCATTAACCCTAAAAAAAAATATCGGGCGGGTTTATAGTGATTCATTACCTTAATAGTGATTATAAATAATGTAATCAGTGACACTAAAGAAAGTATTGAGATAAAAGCAATCACGACACCATAACTGGTCAAGAACAATACTAATACGGCGAATAACAAAAGAATAGCTTCTAATAAAACCAGATTATGCAGCCAAATAGCATATTGCTTTGATTTTAGGAAAATAACGGAAAAAGCGATGGCAAACAATGAAAATAATATTAAAAAAAACGGCACGGCAAACTGATTAATTTCTGGATATTCACCCCATAAGTATTGCGAAGCAATGCCTTCAAACGAAGCCTGATAAAACGCGAAATTAAAAATGAACAATATAAGACACAAATAACTATATTCTTTGAATGATAGCCACAGAAAGAAGTTATAAAAAATAATGGCGATAAAATAACCTAAATACATTCCCCATACTAAGTTTTCTTGATGATTTTTGACCATTAACTCATCGGCTGAACTAATGGTAAAGCCCAATGACATACTAGATTCGGTTTGAAACCGCAGGTAAAAAGTTTTTGTTTCGCCAAATTTTAAGGGCAATTTAAAAACAAAATGCGGATAAGCAACATCACGACTGGAAAATGGATAATACGTCCCTGTTTTTCTACAAGTAAACCCTAAATTTTGATTATCAGATTCACAAAAATCAATATGCTGCATATTAGGAAAATCAAGCCGCAAATACCATTTATCAATGTCACTTGCTTGACTGCTTATTTGTAGCTTTACCCAATAAGCACTCTTTGTAAAACCATAACTGACCGTAGGAGTTATCACGGCTTCAAAACGCGGCTCAGTATTAGCGCTTGTAATATCGTCTATTGTTAAATTACCGATTTTATCTTCTAAAATAGAAAAATTGACAGGGAAGTAATGTTCTTGGTTATCTATCAAAACTAGCGGATTCAAAGCATAAGTTGTTATAGGGAACAAACAGAATAACAATAGCGTTAAAACTTTTAGAATTTTCAGAACATTGTAATAATTTCTTAGACTCAAGGATTTTTCACTTTTCTTTTATTTAATTCAGTATTACACAAGCGTTCAGGTTTTGTCTAGTTGCGCCTGCCCCTTTAAATAACCCACCAATACTATTGAATTCATCCTTTTGGGTAACTAAATTCACCTTTTTGGGCGATTTTTTTTTGTTTTTTTTATCTGCATACTTAGCAAAAAGTATATGCCGCTTATAGGTAATGGCACATCAATCCGTTACAAAACCAAGCATCACCTTCCAAAAACAAAAAGAGGATATTTTATATATGAATCATATTTACCGGACTATTTGGTGTAAAACCAGAAAAACTTTTGTAGTTGTTTCCGAAAATACTGCCTCGTGTGGTAAATCAAGTTCAAGTGAAAAATCGGCTAATCGTGCACCTTTGATTACGGTTGCTTTACTGGTATTGTCTGGTAATAAGGCTTTCGCAGATGGCGGCATAATGACGAATAATAATTCGTTTGATTATAAAGGTGGCGTTGTTAGTGGTGAGAGTGGTAATTCTGAGTTTTTTGTTCAAAGCGGCACTACAACCATTTCCAATGCAACCTTAACCGACTTTTCGACGACTGGTGGCTCTGGTAGTGGGGGTGGCGCGGGGTTGGGTGGGGCGTTGTTTGTTAATAAAGGTGCCACTGTTATTTTAAATAATGTTAATTTTATTTCTAATACTGCAACAGGTGGTGAAGGGGGCGTTGGTAGTTTTGGAGGGTCACTCAATAATTTGTTCAATACGGGTAGTATAGCCGACATTCCGCACCCCTTGGGCATCTTATTGATATTCAATCATATATTTTTTTGCTAAATAGCAACATAATTTTCAATTAATTGATTTTGAATGCTTATTTTTTGAGGGTGCGGAATGTCGGGTATAGGTATATCAGGGATTAATGGCGAAACACCTGGACTAGAAATTTACACTGATAACAATGGCACTACAGGTACTAAGGGTTATCGAGGGGGGGATAATCTCGGCGGTTTTGGTGGTAATGGGGGTAGCGGGGGTAATGGAGGTAATGGTGAAGGTACCAGTCCGTCTCTGGCAGTTAATGTTGCTAACAACATTCTTGCTGTAGCTGCCGCTGCCGCTGACATAATTGGGGCTTCTCAGCCATTCACTTCATCTGAAATACCAGCTAAAGTACTTGGTGCTGCTAATGCCGTTATCTCTTTGGGTGATGCCGTTGCAGCCCAAGATCGTTTCTATAAATCGGTTTCTATTGGTCAAATTGGACTGGGAGGTACGGGCGGTACGGGTGGCAGATACTAGCATTAAATTCCCAATCAGCTCTGCTCAAAACACTAAAGTATTTGGCTTTGCTGGGTTGGGTGCTACTTATCAACTAAGCAGTTCTACTACCGTTTACGCAAAATATGAGGCTAATACGATGAATAGCAACGACAGTATTAGTAATAACGCAACGGTTGAATTTAAAACTTCGTTTTAATATCTAACGCATGAAGCTGGGATAAAACATCACGGAATAGCATCGCTATTTTTGTCAAAGAGTATTTGTATATCCCAGTTTCAAGCAAACAATACATGCTTGATTTACCTACTTTGGAGATAAAATATAAAAATGAGCTTTTATTTAAAATCCATACAGACCACTATGAACGATCTTGATTTATCAACCTTTAGAGAATTTGGTATGCAGAAATTACTCAATCTACTAGCGCTAGCCTTATTAGTTTGTTTTTCGCTAGTTGCTAGTCCTGCAACGGCAGATGAATCAATAGAATCTGTCCATGATTCAAAGTATGATTGGACAGGGGCTTATGTGGGTGTCAACTTAGGTGCAATATGGAGTGGTTCACAATTTACGGCTAACAACGTCAGTTTTTTGCCGGATAGCGGCTCTTACAGCGCCTCAATCACTAGTGCTGACGTCAATCCTGGCCTACAGTTGGGTTATCTTGAGCAGTTAAATAACAATTGGGTAGTCGGTGCCGAAGGAGACTTTACCTATCCAGCCAGTAACAGTTATTTTCAATACAACGATAAAGTAGCTTTAGGTCAATATGATCGCTTTACGACGCATAACAACCAACAAGGGTCTTTAAGACTTAGAGTAGGTTATGCCATTGAGCGTCTGCTGCCTTATATTACGGCTGGGGTTAGTTTTGCCAGTTTGGGACTGAGTTATAGCAATGAAAACCTCCATGAGTCTTATTCTAAAACCACCACCCAAACGGGTTGGGTAGTGGGTGGCGGCTTAGAATACGGTTTACTTACTAATCTTTCGGGGCGTGTTGAGTACCTGTACACCGATTATGGCAAGGCGCTTAACTTAAGTATTCCGACTGTCGATAGTTACATAGACAACACCGGTGGAGCCACAGCAAGCTTATATAGTAATGTCGTCAGAGCGGCTGTTAACTATCGTTTTTAGAAAAACTAACTTCAGTACTCAATATTTAAAATTTTAATCACTTTAATAGGCTAAATCCATGACTTCTAAGCGTCAAAATATCATCAGTTTATTGGCTATACTCATAGCACTGACTACCCCACAAGTCCAAGCACAGCGCATTGGTCCCGCAGGACCTGAAGGGCCGCAAGGTATACAAGGTGCAACTGGTTTACAAGGAGCTACAGGGGCTATGGGGCCAAGGGGCGCAAAAGGCGATACAGGCGCACAAGGCTTGAAAGGTGATACGGGTAACACAGGTGCAATAGGCCCTATTGGTTTAACAGGCGCACAAGGTGTTGCGGGGCCGAAAGGAGAAACGGGCTTAATGGGTGTAAAAGGTGATAAGGGTAACACAGGTGCAATAGGCCCTATTGGTTTAACAGGCGCACAAGGTGTTGCGGGGCCGATAGGAGCAACGGGCTTAAGGGGTGTAAAAGGTGATACGGGTAACACAGGTGCAATAGGCCCTATTGGTTTAACAGGCGCACAAGGTGTTGCGGGGCCGATAGGGGCAACAGGCTTAATGGGTTTGAAAGGTGATACTGGTGCAATAGGCCCAATTGGTTTAACAGGCGCACAAGGTGTTGCGGGGCCGATAGGAGCAACAGGCTTAACGGGTTTGAAAGGTGATACGGGTAATACAGGCCCAACAGGCGCTTCTGGTGCTGGTGCTCCCATCCATTATATTGGCGATCGATACCAAGGTGGCATTATCTTTTGGGTCGATGCAGATGGGCAACATGGTTTAATTGCTGCTAAAGCAGATCAAAGTAATAGTATTCAATGGTATAGCGGAGTTAATAGACGGACTCGAACTACAGGTGATGGCATCGGTGCGGGCGCGATGAATACGGTTTTAATAATAGCGGCACAATCGAACGATGATGCTGCTGCTGCTGCGGCAATAGTGGCGGCCGACTATAGCATTCAAGATGACGGTGTTACAGCGTGTTCGGGTGCGGCATCAGAAACCTGCTGGGGAGATTGGTATTTACCCTCTAAATTTGAATTAAACTTGTTGTACCAACAAAGAGGGGTGGTTGGTGGTTTTGCTAATAACGGCTACTGGAGTTCTACTGAGCTCGATGCTGACAACGCGTGGTACCAGCATTTCTACAATGGCGGCCAGTACGACTTCTATAAGTACGATACACTCGCAGTACGGGCAGTGCGGGCTTTTTAACTATTCATCTATTTAACTATTTGTTTTTTGCATGTATTGCGGGTGGTTTTTTGATCTGTGGCTTCGCAGTATGATTTACCTGTTTATAGGTACACTTAGTAAGCTGTATTGCTGTTGAGCATCCCTTCGGCTCTTTATGATTAAGAGCCGAAGCCGGATGGGATCATTGTTTAATGGGCACTTGTTCAAAAAAGGTACGCCGAGAGGTTTTTAAATTGGGAATTGCTTCACTACTACTTAATGCCTGTGTAAGCAAATCAAGATTATCTGCTTTTATCAACAACGGAGCAGGAGTCAATTGAATTTCTGTAATACCGTTTTTGTCTTTATTTGTTTTGCGTTTATTGCCCATTAGGTCATAAAATTACACTGGCTGTTTAAATTTTACTTTAACCTAAATCCTGCAAGCCCTAAAAAAAACAAACAGCAATCCCCTCTTTTTTTAAATTTAATTTTTTTAAAATCCGCTGACGCGGTTCTGCTTATGTGTTTATGGTATTTGACCCTCAATACAGATGAAATTACAAAAAATTACGAAGATTTTCTGAAGGCAAGCCAATTCTATCCCTCCTTCCCGAACAAAAGCTAATGACAATTCATTGATTTTAGTGTTTTTGCTTTTCTATAGGGTCATGATCCTAACCCGACTGCTACCCAATCCTCCCAAGCCTGAGGATAAAGATGGCTGTCAGGCGTTTTAACGGTCAACTGTCTGTTCCCAGTCAGCAACTTGCCTGCTACACGAACCAAATATGTCTGTATTGTTTCAGGTTCCCATTGTCGAAGGGGCTTACTACCACTCATGATAGCCATCCAGCGTAAGGTATTGTAAGCCAGTACCGCACAATGGAATAAGGCGGCATTAGCTAGGAACACGGCGGTTCTTATCTTGCCCATTCCTATCTGCTTTTTGGCTTCTTCGATCCAGGTTTCGCAAGTTGCACGTTCACCGTATTTTTTGTGAGTTTGCCAAGGCGTAAGAGATTCAGTTGTGACATAACAGAAATAATCATAGTCGTATTCGGATGTACCCAGTAAATCGAGTTGAGGGCTTTGTTCTTTAAGTTGTTTCTTGCGCACAGCAACGAAGTGTCGTGTCACTTTCCATGTGCCACAACTATGCTCAAACTCACATTGCTCCCAACCCGGTTGCCCAGCTATGGCAGTCCACTGTTGCACCGTCAACAACGCGACTAGGTTTTTGAATTTGACTTTGATTAGATAGCCATGTTTATGGGCATCCAGCAAGTCTAGTAAGGTGCCGACAAAATATCCGCTATCGGCTCGAATAATAAGCCGTGTTTTATTAGATAAGTGGGCCAGTAATTGTTTGACGAATTCAACAACACCATTGCTGGTATAAGCTGTTCCCGTTCTAAACCAGGCCTGCAGAATCTCTTTGCTTTCAACACAAAAAGCCAATTGGGGATGATAAGAAAGTGCACCTTTCTTCTTGGGGTTGAAACCTTTAGCGGCTCCCTCTTGGGTGCCGCACACCGTATCAACGGTAGAATCAATATCTATCCATTGCACCGGATTGAGTCCAACTTTAGATGCGCCTGCGCGATTAGCCTTGCGCCAAACTTGAGCGCGAAATCTATGCGTGACGCTTTCAAGTTGGCTGATCTGCTTTTCGGTGACTTCTTTAAAGATCCGACTGATCGTTGTTTCAACAGGAATTTTTAGCCAACCTGCAACCTTACGCAAAACGCCATCTGACCAAACACCACATAGTTTTGCAATGGAAGTGGCGCCACCTATCATACCCACGACTACCAATAGCATCGACCCCGTCAATTGGTACTCGGCATTATCCCCGCGTTGATGCGGAACCGTCTGGTTGACCGTTTGTTCAAAGCCGATACGTTCCAAGAATTTTACTACGGGTATAAGGCCTGCCTGGCTGGTCAGACCTGATGCAGTTGCTGACATGTTAACTTTGCCTGCTGACTGATGAGCGGGGGTGGCTTTTTTTTGATTTTTTGATGGCTTTGCTTTCATTAAAATAATGAACTATATGATCACCTTGTAATCATATTATACCATTGATATATAATGATTATTTACCAATAAAAGGTGTTGGCCTGCAGGATTTAGGTAATATAAAAAACAGAACAGTTAAAGAATGCTAGTTAAATAGAGTCCACTTAAAAACACAGAAGCCAGTGATTCAACGATCTATCGTTGACTTGTTTGCATGGCAATGTGAGACACCCCAACGTCTTTTTTGTCTTTCTTAACCAAAAATCGACGAACGTGTCGAAACACCCCTGAAGTATTATAATGGACAATATCTGTGATTTCTCTCATGCTTTCTTGCACCGTAAATATCAACCCTTTATTGATGCTAAACTAACTCATCACGAGGCCGATGATGATAGGGTTTATTTGACTTATGATACCTATATGGCAGGCGGGCGAATTTCTGGTATTTTCGTTGACCGCAATCGAGTCAATACCCGTTCTATCGAATTATGTTACCAATATCCGTACCAGTGGACTAATACCGGTGACAGCATTAAGAATTGGTCATTCATGTTACCTATAGATGAAAAAACCACTCGAGTATTTTTCCTGTTTTATTTCGATGCTTTAACGATTCCCCTACTTTCAATAAAAACTCCAAAGTGGCTAACTCAATTCGTATTGAATCTTGCCAAGCCCTTAGTGTTTAAGCCCATTTTAGAAGAAGACGGCGTCGCACTTGAAGCTGAAATGTTAGCTTATGAAAGTTATTGGGATGCACCGCCCATCGAACTTAACCCTGTGGTGCCGATGTTTCAACGTCTTACTGCTCGAAAATGGGAAGAACATTTGACTAGAAACCAAAATACTGAGCTTAGTGAAGTGAGCTAGCTTTTAAGTCACAAAAATAGAGTGTATCTGGAGAAAGGTCAATTTCATCACTCCATACCACAGTACCATAAGCAACATAAGCTTTCATGTAAGAGCTTTATTACGTAAAACAGAGACTAAAAAAACAAGCAGAATTAATTGCGACTTTGTCTAAAATACCGTCATTTTTATGTGGATAATATCTGTCTGAGAAGCGATTCAATGCCGAAATTAGGTGCTTTATAGTGATGAAAACATTAGCAACAAATTGGATCGACACCCTATTAACTGACGGTCTATATACTTCAATCTATTGTTTATAATCAATAAATACCAAATAATCCCTGTAAAAATGCCCCTCATAATTCGTAAAACCCACGCTCTAGTTCAACATATCTAGCCCTCGTATTTATCAAAACACACCCTCTAATTCAGTACATCTAGCCCCCGTGTACATCAAAACATACCCTCTTACTCAGCGCAACCAGCCCTCTATTAATACGCAATTAGACGGCCTATTTTTAGGCTAATTAGCCCTATAGCCTAAGGTGATTTAGTGCCAGGTATTTGTTGCGCTGCAACATCAAAAGTAAATACGCCCAGTAACTCAGTTGATTTATCACTGGCGATAAACCTCGCCTTTTGCACTATCAAGGCATCCGAAAAATCAGCTAATTTACCGTTAATGGGTTGTGCGTTACGATAATCATTAAGCGCCAGCCAAACCACCTGGCCATTTTCAAAGCGAATATTAGGCTCTTTAAATAATGTCTGAATCACAGTTACTAAATCAATTTTATTGAGCTGATACTTTTTTCCTTTCAAAGTCCAAATAGTTTCAACCAACACCACATCTGTAATTAAAACAATTTCTGTTCCATTAATCAGTTTTTCAGCTAAAGTTGCTTGATTTTGATCATCATTTAGCAGATATCTCAAAAGTACATTGGTATCAATTGCGATCACAAACCACACTCTGTAAAGACTCTTCATCTGCCATGGCTATCTTGGGTGCCAAGTGACTTAGTAAACCTTTTGCTGCTCTGGCGGTCTTTTTAACTAAAGTTAATTGCCCATCAACTACAAACATCTCCACTATATCACCCGGTTCAATTCCCAATGCTTGGCATTGGTCTATAGGGATAGTAATTTGTCTTTTTGCGCTCACTTTTGGCATGGGGTTTATTCTTTACAATACTAAAAAGGTAAAGAATAAGACTGTTCCAGCAGTATGTCAATAATCAATAGGGCAACTGATCTACACCAAACGCCCATTATTATAGTCAGCAATCGCTTGTTCGATTTCTGCTCTAGTGTTCATCACAAAGGGGCCGTGCTGTACGATGGGTTCTTTTAACGGCCTGCCTGCTAACAGTAAAAATGCCGAGCCTTGCACTCCAGCCTTAAGTTCAACTAAATCTCCAGTAGATAACACCCCTGCACTTTGCGTCGCCAAAACGCGCTGATTATCTGCAGGGCCAACCAACAAATCACCTTCGAAACCGTAAATAAAAGCATTATGGTCGCTAGTTAAAGCCTGTGCAAATTCACCACCCGCGGGCAAACGTATATCCAACATTAATACCTCAGCACTGATACCCTGAATCGGGCCTTTTATCATTTGTTCGGCTATCTTAGCTGTCCCAGCAATCACTTTAACTTCGCCGCCATTGCTTAAGGTAAACACGGGGATTTCTTCGGCCTGTACATCTTGATAACCCGCCGGCTGCATTTTATCTTTAGCGGGCAGATTAACCCATAATTGAAAACCACGCATTCGCCCACTGACTTGTTGGGGCATTTCAGAATGAATAATGCCTCGCCCTGCAGTCATCCATTGCGCACCGCCACTTTTTAAATCACCTTTATTACCCAGATGATCTTCGTGCAGCATGTGTCCATCCAATATATAAGTGACCGTCTCAAAGCCACGATGCGGATGACTAGGAAACCCGGCAATATAATCATCCGCATTTATAGAAGAAAATTCATCCAGCATTAAAAAAGGATCAACGCGCACCGTTTGCGTTTGGCCAATACTTCGACGTAACCGAACGCCCGCGCCGTCTGATGTTGATATAGAAGGAATAATTTGTTGCAATATTCTGGTGCTCATCGTCATCGCCTTATTTTTAATAATGTTAATCCACACAACTGGCTTTTATTGCTTGGGTCAATATACCGGATTTAGTCTCTAGTAAACTAAAGTTTTCTTTGGCACGAGTAATTCCGGTATAAATGAGTTCGCGTGTTAATACGCGGCTCATTGAATCCGGCAATACTAACGCCACATGATTAAACTCAGAACCTTGCGACTTATGTACGGTCATGGCATAAGCTGTTTCTACATTAGGTAAGCGGAGCGGCGACACCCAATGCAAACCACCTGGATATTCTTTCTCATTAGCTGGAAACACCACACGCAATTTATCGGTATGATCCTTTAGTGCGATACCGATATCACCGTTCATTAAATCCAAGGTGTAATCATTATTCGTGATCATAACCGGGCGAGCTTCATACCAAAGCTCTGCTTTAGCGGCTTTTAATAACCATTGCTCAATACGCACATTTAAGCCCTCAACACCCCAGGGGCCTTTTCGCAACGCGCATAATACTTGAAAGGTATCAAAGGCTTTAAGCACTTGTTTAGCCCACGCATTAATAACGGCAGGCTCATTAGATGATGGACGCTGTTTAATAATCGCTCGATAATAACCATAACCCTGACAGAGTTCAGCGACACCGGAAGGCTTTTCACCCCAATTCGCTAATACCAAGTGCTTTAATAAGGCCTCAGCGGATTCTGCGCTAGGCTTAACAGATAATGACTTGGTGTCAGCAGAGTGCTTGGGATGTAAATCTGTAAACTGAGGATCGTCCAAAATCTGCCGTGCTGCACCAAAATCCCCGGCATTAACAAACGCGGCTAATTTACCAATGCCACTGTCTTTATCAAAACGATAACTGTGTTTCAATATAACCGTTTGTTGATTAAGCGCTTGATTGGTTGTTAACGGCTTAGTATCTAACCATTCTGTTTGGGCATAGGCTTTAAGCCACGCTTTAGTGTCGGCATTATAAGCCACCTCAATAGCGCCTTGACATAAATCCCCCAACACAGAACCCGCCTCTACTGAGGCTAACTGATCTTTATCACCCAACAAAATTAACGTAGCTTGTTCGGGTAGAGCTTCTAACAATGCCGCCATCATTTCTAAATCAATCATTGACGCTTCATCGACAATCACAATATCCGCTACTAATGGATTATGTCGATGATGAATAAACTGCCGCGTATTTGAGCGCGTGCCTAATAAGCGATGCAGGGTACTA
Organism: uncultured Methylococcaceae bacterium; assembly: GCA_903873165.1. Lineage (GTDB taxonomy): Bacteria > Pseudomonadota > Gammaproteobacteria > Methylococcales > Methylomonadaceae > Methylobacter_C. The sequence goes on from CAIQNQ010000011.1 coordinate 26,537, forward strand.
GCCTTAGTGGGGATTAAAGCTTTAATATCCTCAGCTACGGCTAACTTTTTGATAGCGTCATTAATAGACTCACTCACCCGCGCCGCCGCTTTGCCCGTCGGTGCTGCTAACAAGATATTTAAGCGATGCTGGTCTTTTGCCTCAGCCTGCAATAACTGCACTAAAATAGCCAACAATTTGGTTAACGTGGTGGTTTTACCTGTCCCAGGGCCACCGGTGATAATACTAAACCGAGCGCGTAACGCTAAGACACAGGCTACTTTTTGCCAGTCTGGTTGCTGATCACTCGTAGCAAATAACTGCGTTATTTGCATTGTTAACTCAGCAGGCAACTGATCTCGACATGGCTGCAAACGCTGTTGGATTCCCTGATCAACCGCTTGCTGACACTGCCAATAGCGTCTTAAATATAACCTCTGTCCCGATAAGACTAAGGGCGAACTGCCCTCACCTAAACTCACCACGGTTATATTACTTAAGCTGTCCAACCAATCACTCAAAGTGGTGGCTTTAAGTGTTGCTAAACTTGCATCGGTGCGCTGTACTTCATCCACACAGGTTATGCCTAATACGGCTTCTAGGTTTTGACTTAACTTGGCTAAATCTACATACACTGCACCTAAATTGAGCTGTTGGCTCACCAACGCACACGCCCACAATAACAAGTCATTTGCGTTTGGTTCTTGTTGGGCAATAAAATTAACAAAGGCTCTATCGGTAGGACTTAACCAAGAATAGCTCAACCAGGACTGGATTTGTTCATCAATCATACTGGCTCTCCTGTTATTACTTTGCCTTTAAATAGTTCATCTAAAGCTTCTATTAAGACTTTAGGCGGTTTATTAACCACCCGCCCTCCTGACGAACTTTGAGAGCCTCTTAAAAACAAATACACACTACCACCCACCTGGGTATCGTAATCATAGGTTTCACCTAAGCGACTCTTAAGCAAACGATGCAAGGCCAACACATAAATCAACATTTGTAAGTCATAACGCTTTTCTAACATGGCGGCATCTAAACCCGCTTTGGTATAAGCCGCCTCATTTGCACCCAAGCTATTAAACTTATAATCAGCCACATAGTATTGCTGATTATGTACGAATACTAAATCTATAAAACCTTTCATCAAACCATGAATGGTATTGGCTGTTAATGTGGGTCGAGCCTGCTGAGGATAAAAGTGCTGCACCACTAAGCGATCTAAGGCTAAAACATCCACTCTATCAGCACCCATAAAAAACTCCATTTCAACCAGATACTGATCGTCTGATAAATCTACCAGACGCACTGCCGCATCATCTAACAATGGCATACTTAACCAATGCACTAACGCGGTTTCAATAATCGGTGTTTTATCTTGCCAGATAGCGTGTTTAAATAACTTTTGGATAAAGTCACTGCGCTTTACAGAGTCGTCAAGACAGGCTTTAAAACCGGCCCGTCCACACCATTCTAACAAACTATGCACTAATACCCCCGGCCCTGCACCTTTAGGTAGATCGTAAATAGTTAAAGCCGTTTTAACAGCATTAGCTTCGTCCAGTTCGTCTTCATCACCTTCTGTGGACTCTTGCGGGGTTTCTTGTTCATCCGGTAAATATTTCGGACTGAGCTGATGGCTATGTTTTAAAGCACTATAACTAGCAATCCACCAATTATCAGCAATCTTTACTTCCGCTACCCGGGCAGTACCCAGTTGCTCAGTAGTGGCAT
>CAIQNQ010000012.1 GCA_903873165.1 uncultured Methylococcaceae bacterium
ATCTATAATAGCTTGTTCAAAAACTGATTTAATATTCTGTTTTAATTCAGAAAAACTATAAGCGTACATGTTAATCACTCCAAAATAGTGATACCGACAGCTTTAGAACTCTCTGTCATTTAAGAAGTCTTCATCAAAGGCCGATGTGCTATTAAAAAATGCATCCCATGAATGTTTTTTAGGCGAAACGATAAGATTGTCGCTTTGATTTTCGTTATATACTTCAGCGGTATCAACCATTGATAGTTGATTGATATCACTTTTAAGGCCAGTAGTAATAGGGTCTTGAATTTGTTTTTGCATCCAGTCTCTTAAAGAATCAGGTAATGAAATATTTATAGTAGCCATGAGTAGCGCCGGATTCGAACCGGATAATGCAGGCGCAAAACGCATACAACCCTTCCCATTGGAAACAACTACTCATGGCAAAAGTAGTATAGATGAAAAAATCAGACAAATATGGCTGATGAAAGCGTTAAGTAAAAATAATAAAGTAATTAGATTCGCGAATTAAAAAATGCGTCCCATGAGCTTTTTTAGAGTAGTTTAACCAAAGCCGCAATGACAGCAACCTGTGCCAGCATTAAAGCACCTACCCATTTAACAATATCTACTTTAAGTTCGAGCAGGTCTGTTTTAGAAGCTAGCGGTGCAATGTCGTTCTTAGTGGCTAATTCACTTTGTGATTTTTTTAGAACAGCTATCACTGTTTCTGATTGAGTCCTAGTAAAGCCACTTGTTTCAAGTTCGGTAACTAATTCGTGGGTATCAAATGTAACAGTTGTCATGTGATGTTTGCTCAATGAGGAGTTTATGAGTATCACTGTAGTCGGTATAAGTGCTTATTGTCAATACTAACAATTAGAAAGTGTTCGCGGCAGTATTAAACCAAAAGCCATGAGTAGCGCCGGATTCGAACCGGATAATGCAGGCGAAAAACGCATACAACCCTTCCCATTGAGAAATTGCCGACTTTAATTTATTCTTGTACCCAGTCTTGTAAAGGATCAGGTAATGAAATATTTATTGTAGCCATAATTTAACCCCCAGCAAAAACATTGAACGTGTCATTTGGCAATAAATAGCAAATACTGTGAAATCATTGTTGAAATAGAGGTGTAGTAATTAAGTAAGATTGAAAACGTGATCCGTCATATTATCGTCATAATAGACAATAATAAAATAATTATTTTCAGAATAAACTTATTTATGCTTATAATCCATCCAAACTTTAGTATTTAAATTGACCGAAACCACAATTACACTGGTTCTGGTTGTAAAAGATTATTAAATTTAAGATGAAAGAAACTCCAGTACATTCAGGTTTTATAGCGCACGTTAGGGCATCGGATAAAACAGAGCAATCTGTTGCAAGTCATTTGCTGGAAGTTGCAGAGATTGCTAAACAATTAGCCACTAAAATTAATGTGCCTGAAGCAGGTGAACTTATTGGACTTTTGCATGATTTTGGGAAGTACAGTCAGTCCTTTCAAAATTATATTCAGTCGGGTACGGGATTGATTGATCCTGATAGTGAAGCTTTTGTTAATGCGGGTGCTCTCAAAGGAAAAATTGATCATTCAACTGCGGGAGCACAGTGGATATGGCAAGCGCTGAGTAAATATGGAAAAAACGGTGAGGGTAAGTTATGTGGTCAAATACTTTCACTTTGTATTGCCTCACATCACAGCGGCCTAATTGATTGTTTAAAACCAGAAGGAACAAATGGATTTAATGAGCGCATTAACAAAGATGACGTTAAATCACACCTTGCCGAATGTAACCAAAATGCCGATACACAAATAGTAGAACAAGCACAACGATTAGCCGATAAGCCATTGATGTTGGCTATGCTAACTCAGATCAAGTTACTCATGCAAAATGAACAGCATGGACAAGAAATATCAGATACCATCAAGCATTTTTATATAGGCTTTTGGACACGGTTCTTATTCAGTTGTTTGATTGATGCCGATCGTATTAACAGCGCTGATTTTGAAACGCCAACCAATGCATCATATCGAAATAACGTGGTGGCATGGGATACCGCAATTGAGCGTTTAGAGATCTTTTTGAAAGCTCAACAAACCAACAAATCCCCTATTAATGAGATACGCAACAACATCTCAAATACTTGTAAGAATCGAGCGCAGGATGCGCAAGGTATTTATACACTTACCGTTCCTACCGGTGGCGGTAAGACTTATGCAAGTTTACGTTATGCTTTACATCATGCAAAGAAGCATGGTTTAGAGCGAATTATTTACATTATTCCTTATACTTCAATCATTGAACAAAATGCCCGTGCAATTCGTAATGTCCTTGAACACGACGGTGATGAATATCCGTGGGTATTAGAGCATCATTCAAATTTAGAACCCGAAAATCAAACATGGCACAGTAAATTAGCCGCTGAAAATTGGGATGCACCTATCGTGTTAACCACTATGGTGCAGTTTTTAGAGACTTTATTTAGTGGGGGTACTCGCGGTGTGCGTCGATTACATCAACTGGCGAACAGCGTAATCATTTTTGATGAAATTCAAAGCCTCCCCATTAACTGTACGCATCTATTTTGCAATGCGCTTAACTTTTTAAGTGCTTATGCTAAAACTACAGCGGTTTTATGTACGGCTACTCAACCAGTGCTTGATCAATTACATTCATCCCACAAAGGTCAACTACTCATTCCAAAGCAAAATGAATTGATTGCAGATGTTGGCGAGTTATTTGAACAATTAAAGCGCGTTGAAATTAAGAATAAAACCAAAGTTGAAGGTTGGTCGTTAGATGAAATAGCTGAATTGGCTTTGTCAGAATTTAAAGATAAGGGTAATTGCCTTGTTATCGTTAATACCAAAGCCTGGGCGCAAGCTTTATACCAGCAATGTGCAGAAACAGTTGGTGAAGACAGCTTGTTTCATTTAAGCACTCATCAATGTTCTGCACACCGCAGTGAATTGTTTAAAAAAATGCGTGACCGCTTGGATAAGCAGTTACCTGTGTTATGTTTTAGCACTCAATTGATTGAAGCTGGAGTCGATATTGATTTTGCCAGTGTCATTCGTTTTCTAGCAGGATTAGATTCGATTGCGCAAGCGGCAGGTCGATGCAATAGAAATGGTCGTTTGGAAACGGCTACTGTAAATGTTGTTAATCCGACGAAAGAAACCATAGATCAACTGATTGACATTAAAGTGGGTCAAGAAAAAACAAAACGAGTTTTCAGCGAAGTTGATAGTAACGATTTGTTAGCACCAGAAACGATGGCGCTTTATTTTAAGTATTTCTTTTATGAACGGGCTGATCAGATGGCTTATCCATTAACAGAAAAACAGGCGGGTAGAACTGATTCGCTGCTCAATTTATTGAGTGAAAATAAGTTTAATATTAGCGGAAATGTCCCTATGCGTTTGAAGCAGTCATTTATGACCGCCGGTAATGCTTTTAAGGCGATAGATGCACCGACACAATCAGTTATTGTGCCTTACGGGGAAGGTGAAGAGTTGATTACCGATCTTTGTGGATTGGCTAAAGATTTTGAACCGAAGCGTTATTACGCATGTTTAAAACGAACGCAAAAATTTAGCGTTAACGTATTTCCGAATGTGTGGAGAAAGTTACAGGACCAACATGCAGTCATTGAAATTCATCCCGGTGAAGGTGTCTATTACCTAGACAAAACATATTACAGTATAGAGTTTGGCTTGTCTTTGGAACCCGTTAGTAAAGCCGAAGCGATTATTTTATAAGGATAGATAACATGAAAAATAGTGTTAGTTTTAGATTATGGGGACGGTATGCATTATTTACTGATCCTATAACTAAAGTAGGAGGTGAAAAATGCTCTTATCATCTGCCGACTTATGAGGCTATAAAAGGCGTCCTTAAATCTATTTATTGGAAGCCGACCCTGATATGGTATGTCGATAGAGTTAGAGTCATAAAGCCGCTTCGTACACAAACTAAAGGTACTAAACCGTTAGTTTGGGGTGGAGGCAACAGCTTGGCGATTTATACTTTTTTAAAAGATGTTGAATATCAAGTTGAAGCACATTTTGAATGGAACGAACACCGACCCGAGTTAGCCAAAGATCGTATTGATGGTAAGCATTTCAGTATCCTAAAGCGTACTTTAGAGAAAGGTGGCAGACAGGATATTTTTTTAGGGACTCGTGATTGTCAGGCTTATGTAGAGCCTTGTGTGTTTGGTGAGGGACAGGGGGCTTATGATGAGCTTGATGAGTTATCCTTTGGCTTAATGTTTCATAGTTTTTCTTATCCAGATGAAACAGGCGTTGACGAATTACATAGCAATTTTTGGCAAGCAACCATGAAGAAAGGCATTTTGGAGTTTCCATGCCCAAAACAATGTACAGTCAGTCGTTTTGTTCGTGACATGATTTCAAAAGAGTTCGGCATTGGTACTAACTTATTAGCGGTTGAAGATGAAGAGGCACAGTTATGAGCTGGATGGAAAAACTATACCAGACTTATGAAGCGGCTATATTGTTAGATTTGCCAGCAGAAAAACAGCTAACGCCAATCAGTCACATTAGCCAAAAATCTCATATTAATATTGTGATTGATGGTGAAGGTAATTTCAGACGCGCATCTGTGCTAGAAAAAAATACACAGATATTTGTTCCAGCTACAGAACAAAGTGCAACGGGTAAAACCGGAAAAAAACCACCACCATCACCTCTAGCGGAAAAATTACGGTATGTCGCAAAAGATTATCTTTTATATGGAGGTAAAAAAGCTGTATTTTTTAATGAATATTCAGCACTATTAAAAAACTGGTGTGATTCAAAACATAATCATCCAAAAGCAAACGCTGTATTTAAATACATAAGCAAAGGAAATGTTGTTGCTGATTTAGTTAAAGAGAAAATATTAGTTACAGAAGTAATTAAGGCGGGTGTAGAGTTTAACTTAAGTAATTTTGCACTTGAAAATATCGGTATTAAAGGAGATATCTTTTTAAGTTGTACAACTAAATTCATATACATTCCCAAACTTAGGGATCTTCTAATAACCCCAAAAAAATTCGAAGATGTAAAAAACAAACCTGAAATATTTAAACTCCTAACTAAGGATAGTATTACAGGTGTTTTTGATCAAGGTGACGCTTTAGTCTGTTGGTCTGTCGAAATTAAAGATGATCCAAGTTCTGATACATGGAAGGATAAAAGTTTGCAGGATAAGTGGAATGATTTTAATTCTGAGAATGAAGGGATTGAAGGTTTATGTTTTGTTACAGGGAAAAACACAACGTTAGCATATAAGCATCCTGCAAAAATCCGTCATTCGGGGGACTCGGCAAAACTAATTTCTTCAAATGATTTAAATGGTTTTACTTTTTTAGGCAAATTTACAGATAGTGAAAAAAGCGTTAAAAGCTGTGGTTATCAATCAGTGGGTATTGGTTTGATAACAACTCAAAAAGCCCATAGTGCATTGCAATGGTTAATTTCACAACAAGGGAAACAATATGGTGATCAAGCTTATGTTTCATGGGCTGTTTCAGGTAAGTCAATACCAGAGCCTTTGGAAAATACTTCGGCCTTATTCGATAATGATGAATTTAATTTTGATGAGATAGATCAAGAGAATGAATTCGTTCAGGACGGAAAACCAGATTACGGTCGAGATTTAGGGCAGTTATTCGCCTTAAAACTTAGAAAATATTTAAAGGGCTATGCTGCTAAATTAAGTCCTAATGAACAAATTATTATTATGGGCATTGATTCTACCAATGGTACTAAAGGTAGGATGAGTATTATTTATTACCGTGAATTATTTCATCATGATTTTTTTGATCGTGTTGAAAAGTGGCATAACAATTTTGCTTGGCAACATAACTATGGATGGGATAACAAAGTTGGCAAAAAGATTCAATTTATAGGCGCTCCATCACCAAAAGATATAAGCGAAGTCGCTTATGGACACCGTGATGATAAGGACAAACTATTACTTGATGATAAATTACATAAAACTACAATAGAGCGTTTACTTCCCTGCATTATTGATGCATCACCGATCCCTAAAGATTTAGTGGAATTAACATATCGTAGAGCTTGCAACAGAATAGGTATGAAAAAAAGAACTTACAACGGAATGTTGTTTGAAGATGATTGGGAAAAGGCGTTAGGCATAGCCTGTGCGCTACATAAAGGTTTTAACCATAAACGAAGAGAATATGCTATGGCACTTGAAGAAAACTATCGCTCGCGTGATTACCTGTACGGTCGACTTTTAGCAATCGCCGAACGTATAGAGGAAGTTGCAATGAAAGAAAGCAAGGAGCAAGAGCGACCCACTAATGCAGCTCGATTAATGCAACGGTTTGCTGATCAGCCTTATAAAACTTGGCCAGATATTTATAATAAATTACAACCTTATATTCAGCGTTTGAAATCCTCTGAAGGTTGGCGACCTGGATTTTTAAATAATCGAATAAAAGAAATAGATGTAATTATGGATTTATTTGATCTAAATGAGTTTAAGAAGCCAGGGAAACTATCGGGCGAATTCTTATTAGGGTATCACTGCCAACGCCAAAAATTTAGAACTAAAAATCCAGAAGAAATGTCATTACAAGGAGACACAGAATGAGTGCGTTAAGTCACAAAATAGATTTTGCTATTATTTTCAGCGTTAAAAATGCTAATCCCAATGGAGATCCATTGAACGGTAACCGCCCACGAACTGATTATGACGGTATTGGTGAAGTTACAGATGTATGTTTAAAACGTAAAATTCGTGATCGTTTGCAATCAGATAATTATGCTATTTTTGTGCAATCTGATGAGAAAAAAACGGATGGTATGCCAAGTCTTAAAGAAAGAGCGATAGCAGAATCACCTATTGGGCTAGGTGAAGGGGCATTTAAGAAGTCTAGAGATGAAACAGCTAAATTGGCTTGTGAAAAATGGTTTGATGTGCGTGCGTTTGGTCAGGTTTTTGCGTTTAAAAAAGGGAAAGAAAAAGATGCAGAAGGTATATCTATTGCTGTTCGAGGTCCGGTAACAATTCAGCCGGCTTTCAGCGTTGAACCAGTTAATATTACTAGTACTCAAATTACAAAAAGCGTGAATAGCGAGGGCGAAGGTGGATCAAAAACTGCTGACACTATGGGCATGAAGCATCGTGTTGATGAAGCAATCTATGTGACTTACGGTGCTATTACACCTCAATTAGCTGAGAAAACAGGATTTAGTGATGATGATGCTAAAGCTATAAAAGCGGTATTGCCAAAATTATTTGAAGGCGATGAATCTTCAGCAAGGCCTGCGGGTTCTATGGCAGTTAAGAAAGTTATATGGTGGGAGCATAATTCAAAAGCAGGGCAATACTCGTCAGCTAAAGTTCATAATTCACTAAAAGTTAATGCAGATGGTAGTTATGAAATAACGAAGTTTTCAGATTTACAGCCTGATGAAATTGATGGCTTTTAGTTGTGGGTTAGCTTATTGAAGCGTAACGCAACAATTGTATAACAAATAATCAAGGTGAATAAGATGCAAACGATTACATTTACAACCGATGATAATGTCAGTCGATTATTACATGATATAGCCAAAGATAATAATAAACAGACCGATGAAGTTATTGCTGATTCATTGCTTTATTATGCGGAAATGCTCCAAAGAAAAAAATTAAGCCAGCAAATCAAATATGCGTCTCACTTGGTGGCTAACCAAAGTTTAGAAATCAATCAATCCATAGCAGAAAGTAATGTTGATGGGCTTTAAACGAGGGGATGTGCATTTAGTTAATTTTAACCCCTCAAAAGGCACGGAAGCGGGAAAAATTCGCCCAGCACTTATTGTGCAATGCAATGAGTTAAACGATATAGATCGCCCCAGTACTGTTGTTTTACCTCTAACAACACAGGTGCATGCAAATGCTCACCCTTTACGTTTCAACCTGACTGCGCGTAATGCCTTAAATCAATCATCCGATGTCATGATTGATCAAGCACGCGCGATAGATAATCAGCGCATAACGTCAGAACCGTTGACATCGCTCTTTGAATGGGAAATGGCGACAATTGATCGGTATATGAAAATCATTTTGGGTTTTGAGTAATGGTCGCGTTGATTTCCAATGATTTATCTGCTGAATATTCCAATAATTAACTCTTGGTCTGATTAGGCGTATGGAACCAGAAATTATTTACCTCTCCCGCCTGCAACACTATCTGTTTTGTCCAAGGCAGTTTGCCTTAATAGAGCTAGAAAATATCTGGGCAGAAAATCAGTTTACGGCAGAGGGTCAGGTATTACATCAACGAGTCAAT
>CAIQNQ010000013.1 GCA_903873165.1 uncultured Methylococcaceae bacterium
ACCTTTTAAAATGTCGTTACCCGCCAAGCCGTTGAGCGTGTCGTTGCCATTGCCGCCCGTCAGTGTATTGTTGGCAGCTGTTCCATTAAGCGTCTGGTTGGATGCTGCCACCAGGCGATTGGAACCAGAAGCAGATTCTTCTAGCATAAGTGCTGCTGGCGCGTAAACGTTAACCTGAGAATCTGAAATGCCATCGCCATTAAAGTCAAATTGAATAGTGCCATTATTGCCACTTGTTGGGGCTTCATAACGATATTGACCCGGCACACCAGTAAATGGCGCATCACCGATATAGCTAATGCCTTGAAAGGCAAAATAGATCTGATCTCCAGAAGTAAAGTCAGTAATCGTGTCATTGCCATTTTTGATATCATCGGAACCAGAGAAGCGAAATACATCCTTACCCGCGCCACCTGTGTAAATGTCGATTCCAAGACCTCCATCCAAGGTGTCGTTTCCGTCCCCGCCTTGCAATGTGTCGTTGCCTTCGCCGCCGATTAAACTGTCATTGCCTGCTAAGCCAGATAACATATCATTTCCTGCACCGCCTGTAAGCGTATCGGCTAATGCAGTTCCATTCAGTGTTTTATTCGTTGTGGCAGTGAGGATGCCAGAGTTGGCGGCGGTCTCTATGAAATTAAAATGCCCTTGGACTGTGAATGAGATATCGCCTTCGGCATCACCGTCGGTATCTATACTAATAGTGGTATAGTCCGTAGAATAATAACCAACAGAAGCGTAATTGGAGTTATTAATATAGCGAATCTCACCCGCTACTCCATTGAATTGAGCATTACCAATAAAATGCCGTCCAGAGGCGGCAATGGCTGAAAAATCAATGCGGTCGGCAGTGCTAAAATCAACGATACTATCCCCAGCTGCCTCGATAAACGTTAAATATTTAAAGGTATCATTACCTGCACCGCCATGCAAAATGTCTGCGCCATTGCCACCTATTAGAATGTCGTTGCCGTCACCGCCGGAAAGAATGTCGGTGCCTGTTCCACCATTTAAGGTATCATTGCCTGCATAGCCGTATAAGGTATCCCAACCCGCTGTGCCAGTTATACTATCTTTACCTGCTGTACCTAATTTAATTGCCATGTTGTTCTCCAAAGAGTTTAAATTGATTGAATATAAAAGCCATCGTTAATAGCGACAGCAGGTAGGACATTAGTGTTCGGGCTGATTATATAAACTGTCCATTTAGGTTGCAAGTGACGATTTTGTGACAACACAATATTCATAAATAGGGTTTAAATATGTTAAAATTAGCTATAGTTTTTTAATAAACATGAATTATTGCTAAGGCGGGATATGAGTTTACCAATTGATAGAACAGAAGACGTCATTAAGCAATTACATGAGGCTGCTTTAGAGTACCATCAGTTTCCTACCCCAGGAAAAATAAGCGTAGTTCCTACAAAACAACTGACCAATCAACGTGATCTTGCCTTGGCTTATTCGCCAGGTGTAGCGTCAGCCTGTGAAGAAATAGTCGTAGATCCCACTAATGCTTATAAATATACCTCTCGGGGTAATTTAGTCGCTGTTATTACTAATGGCACAGCAGTATTAGGTTTAGGTAATATTGGCCCCTTAGCCGCTAAACCGGTAATGGAAGGCAAGGGCGTGTTATTTAAAAAGTTTGCTGGTATTGATGTTTTTGATTTAGAAATTAACGAACAAGATCCCGATAAGCTTTGCGATATTATCGCCTCTTTAGAACCTACTTTTGGCGGTATAAATTTAGAAGATATTAAAGCACCTGAGTGTTTTTATATTGAACAAAAATTGCGTGAGCGCATGAATATTCCGGTTTTCCATGATGATCAGCATGGTACGGCAATTATAGTGGGCGCAGCTATTTTAAACGGTTTAAAAGTCGTTAATAAAGATATAAAACACTGTAAGTTAGTGGTTTCTGGGGCAGGAGCTGCCGCTTTAGCGTGTTTAGATTTATTAATCGATTTAGGGTTTCCCCGCGAAAATATCATCGTAACCGATATTGTTGGTGTAGTTTATAAAGGTCGGGTTGAGTTAAGTGATCCTCATAAAGACTGTTTTGCCCAAGAAACTAGTGCTAGAACC
>CAIQNQ010000014.1 GCA_903873165.1 uncultured Methylococcaceae bacterium
ACGTTAACCGATAAAGGCCAGTTTTGAGTATAAGGGCTATGACTGATAGATACCGTGCCCATGCCGCCTAAACAAATTTCCGCAATGATTCGACCCGCCTCAAGTCCACCTGGAACATTGATCCCCGCATCAATAATGGTGCAACCATTTTCTAATACTTGGACGCCTAAACGTAATTTGTCAGCATTATCAATCAAATGTTGCACTAAAGGCTGAGTCAATTTATTAACACTTGCTTGGTATTCCATAGGAGTTAAGACCTTTTAATAAGTTATGTTGTTTAATCATTAGCGCTGCTTTTAAGAGTTGCGCCTGTTTATGGTGGGCAATGATACTGCAAATCGGCTGTCCTTTGCGACAAGTAACGCCATAATTGGGCAAATCCATACAACCTTCTGGCCAATTAAAGTGTTCTGGTATGGTCATGTCATCAGAGGCATAGACGATTTGATAGGCCGTGTAATGCGCTTGCGAGGTGATTAAACCTAGCTCGCCTTGGCAACTATTGATATGCTGCTGCAATAAATCAGCACTATATAGTTGCATACTCGCTGATGGTCTAGGATTAATTTCTAAAACAAACAATTGCTGATCTTGGGTTTGTATAAAATCCAGCGAATTTAAGCCTTTTAACGTAAATATTGGTACTAGTTTTTGCAACCATTGCGCAATTAATTCTTGGTGAGCCACTAATAGATCAGCTTGATTTATGACCCCTGAGAATATATAGCACTCTGTATTATTAGTTTCATCGACCCACTGAGTATTAAAACCCACTATCTGGGCGTTAACGCCGTTCGCTAAAAATAATACGGAATGCGATGTGCCAGCTATTAGTTTTTGCCAATAGATAGACTCATCAACGTCTGCATTACAATAGTGTTTGATTCCCACACCGCCCTGTCCGTGCAATGGCTTTACTAACCAACCCTGTTTAACTAATGGAGGCTTAGTAAAACAAACATCTGGATAAGGTATGTCTAATTGTTTAAGTGCTGCAAAGAAACTGTGCTTGTCTTGACTAGCGACAAAACTATCAAGTGTATTTCCTAAGACTTTAAAATTTTCTGCTAAATACGCTAGACTTTCTGAATATTTTTCAAAACCACTACCGTAAATTACCTGCTTTACAGCATATTTTGTAGCAAACAATTCAGTTGCAAGTGCTATGTCGCCAACGCTTAAAGTAGGCACTTGTACAAAATCTGCAGCGTATTCTTGAGTATCTAAATCCGCGAATAAATCGATCACTAAGGGTATAAAGTTGGCATCAAGCGCCGCCTGCGCCAACATCCGACCTGAATGAGCGATAATAAGAATATACTCAGGTACAGACATCCTACACTTTGATTTTTTTAAGCTTTCGATTTTCGAAAAAACGTAAGCCTGCAAAAGTAATCCAACCAATCAGCACTAAACCCACGGCAAAAGTACCGTAGGCAATAGGCCACGGAATACCGTCTGTCATCATGGTAAATTCTGACATACCACCAATGCCGGCCAAGACATTAAGTGGCATAAAAACGACGCTGATAATAGTCAGACGTTTAATATCTTTATTTTGATTAACATTGATAAAACCAACGGTAGCATCCATCTGAAAGTTGATTTTATTAAACAAGAAAGCCGTATGCCCATCTAAAGAATCGATATCTCTTAGAATCTCTCGCACTTCATTATGCTGAGCATCTGATAATAATTTAGCCCGCATTAAAAATGACAAAGCTCGCCTGGTATCTAATACATTACGGCGGATTCGCCCATTAAGATCTTCCTCTTCTGCAATGGCTGCCAATATATTGGCCGCTTCGTCATCCGTCATTTGAGAACGGAATACTTGCCGCCCGACTGCTTCCAATTCAGTATAAACATCTTCTAAAGCATTAGCAGAGTACTCCACCTCAGCAGCGTATAAGTCGAGTAAGACATCTTTAGCTTCGGATACAACGCCAAATTCTGTTCTAGCCCTTAAGCGTTGTAAACGAAATACCGGTAGTTCTTTGTTTCGCACCGAAAATAGGGTCGCATTTTTTAAAATAAACGCGACAGCTACGTTTCTGGATTCGTCCTTACGATCTAATAAAAAGTCCGAATGTAAATGTACTTCGCCATTGTCTTCAATATAAAAACGCGCACTCGATTCTAAATCAGTCAACTCTTTTGGATTTGGTAAATTAACGCCAAAGATGTCCCTTGCCCAAGCGATTTGTTCATCTTCGGGCATTACCAAATCAATCCAAATAGGATTAGCTTTGGCTAAATCTTCTTTAGTTTCTATAGGAATTTGGCGTAACCGGCCTTCATATAAATCAAAAACCCGGATGCTCATACTACGATTTTTAGGCTTAATTTCTATAACGAATTCAGGACGAATTGTTTCTGATATTTCTAAGCGAACGGACTCCTTTCTTTCCTCACGAATCAAGCGCCAAATAATTTGCCGATCTTCTGTGGACAATGTCTCCAGTATAGCGCCTATCACTGAAGAGCTTAATTGATCTAGGAGTCTTTGAAACTCTACTTTATTTTGTTTATGAACCAAGTTTTCAACGAGTTCATGTTTCGGCGTATGTTGCCGCTGCATCAAATCTTCTACTAGCTTATGCCGCTCCAACAACTCAATAACATCATCGAGATAAACTTGAATCACTTCATGTTTGGGCATTATTAATCCCTAATCAACAATCACGTCCCCGCCACTATTACGAGCACTGGCGATGACAAAACTTAAATTATCTAACTGCGCAAAATGCTGTTTGGCTGTATTGACCAAATTGTCCGCAACGTCATCGCCATCAACGATACAAAAACCAGTTGGCCCCCATGAAGTTTGCCCAATCGCCACCGCACCCTGCTCTGCTAACCATTGCATAGCCAGAGCCACTTCAGGACTCGTAAACGCCCCCCCCTGCGCTATAGCGAAATGTTCACCAACCGCTTGTTGTAATTGGGTGATAACCGCCCCAAAGTTTACCAAATCATTTTCTGCAACGGCTGGCAAGGCTTGCATTAATAACAAATACGCAAAACGCTCGGCTTCTTTCTGGGGAAATATCGGCAACACTTTAAAGGCATCTAGTTCTTGTTTGCCGTGTAGGCCCTGACCACGAGAATCAAACACCAATATAAAGCGCCAATCTTGAGGAATATCTAAATGCACGAGTAGAGGCGGTGTAATAGTTTTTTCACCACGCCCACCATCAACGACTAAGCCACCTTGTTCAAAAATACCAATTCCAATACCGGATCGCAAACCTCTATCCATTAAGGCAGCAATATCTCGGACTGACATTTGCAAGTCATACAGTTTATTTAGAGCCATGCCTATGGCAAGCGACATTTGAGTGCCTGAACCTAATCCTACATGCTCAGGAATTGCTGATTCTATATCGATAGTTAATTTATCAGATACTTGTAGTACCTGACACATCAATGATAAACATTTATCGGCTCGTTTTGCAGACGGGCCAGTTATACAACGCTCTAGGGAAGGGGTGACCGTTAATTTAGTGACATGTTCATTTAAAGCGACACCTATACTGCCAAAATGTCGATCTAATGACCCGCTTAAATCAATAAAGCCCATGTGCAATCTAGCAGGTGCGATAACAGAAACTTTAGCAGGATAAGCCATTAAAACGATTGTCAGAGAAGAGTACAAAATTGCCTGAATTATACAGGATTTAATCTTATTAAGCTTGTTACAAAAGGCAGTTTTTCAAGAAGGGTAATCGTTAAAGCGCTCAATAAAACCTTACAACAATAACTTATCTATCGATGATTATTTAACGCCAAAAGCACTTCAAATAAATCATTAAACATGAAAGCACATTTCTGACTTGTACTTGTATCTATAATGTCAGTAGAAGGAATATAAACGGCAAGCGCACCCGATAAAGTGGCTGCTTCAATTCCAGTCACTGAGTCTTCTAGTATCAAGCATTTATCAACAGGTACAGCTAATGTCTTTGCGGCCTTTAAAAACACATCTGGCGCCGGTTTACCTTGCGCAACATCATCACGAGTTATGATGATTGAAAAATACTCATGTAATTCCGCTAATTTTAAACACTCAAGGGTATTAACTCGCAAACTATTTGTAGCTAGGCCATAGGGAATTTGCTGAACTTTTAGATAATCAAGTAATTCCATTGCGCCGCGCTTAATAGGTATCCCTTCCTCATAAACCGTTTCACGCCATAAAACACCACCCTGAGTATGGAAGGCGTGCAAATCGAAATCTGCCCCACACGCCTGCAGTAATTTCTGCTGAATATCTTGATAGTGCATCCCAGATAATGATTTAAAAAAATCATCTGATAGAGGGTGCCCCATCGTTATTGCCGCCCTTTGCCAAGCAGCACAATAAGTGGTTTCTGTATCTAATAACAGTCCATCCATATCAAAAATCACTGCGGCTACATCAGCAAATCTATGCACAAATAACCTTGATATACTCGGCGTTTGCTTCCCGACTTGACCCAACCACAATGCGCTTTATACCCGTAGAGGATCGTTCAATTTGCCCTGAAACTTCAATAAGCTCACCCTTTACAGCTTGACCTGTATAAGTCGCGGTAAAACACACAACCGCATCTAACTCATGATGATCAATCTTAAAGACCGCTGGATAATCGAAGGCATATTCATCATCAATAACTCGGCATTGCAAAACAACGTTGCCCATTTTTTCGTAACTTATCGGCTCTAATGAAACTGAATCTGAAATAAAATTTAAATCAAATTTACGGCCATTAATGGTGGCTTTATTGTATTTTCTGCTTTCATGCCAAACATAATCTGCATAACTTAAATCGCATGATCGTCGGTCATAGGAGTCTTGCCAATCTTGCTCACGTAATTCTTGTAATATATTTTCCTTAATTAACTGCCGCGTAATCTGTCGACATTTTTGAAAAGTCGCTCGGCTATAACAAACCAAATCAATATCTGAACTAGGTTGTTGAGCGCCAATAAGAATTGAGCCGGTGACGCCGATTTGGCTTAAATCAACATTATTTTGCTTAAATAAACTCACTAAACCCAATAAATCTTTTTCTATTAAATCAAGCGTATCGGCTTCAATAAGTTCTTGTAAACGTTTTCTGGGTTGGTGGTGTTTATTTATGCTGCCCATATTAACAGCATGTAAATGCGCATCTAAATCTTTAGAATAGTGTAAATAGCTGGAGTAACGTTCTTTAAGCAGTTGATTTGCCTGTGCTGTATTTAATTTTAGCCACTGTCCATCTTGCTTAACATACCGTAAAAAAGCCAGAATTTTTCCTTGTTCTGCACCTGAAACTACTACGGCAAATACAAGCCCTTCTTCTGTTTCAATAAAATCTTTTGACAGTATCATGTGTTTAATCGGTCTAACAAAACAAAAGCGTTTTAGGCAATCTATAATATTTATTGAAACTAATCGCCTAATCACCTATGCTCTAAGGGTGAGATTTTTAATTCTTACTATCTATTATGCCCTAAATCACACCCACAGGAGACTGTATGAAGATTGGTATACCTAAAGAAATTCACCTTGGTGAAAAACGCGTAGCAACAACACCCGAAGCAGCCGCACAAATAATTAAACTTGGCTTTTCTGTCAGCGTAGAAAGCGGCGCGGGTATTAATGCAGATATTTCAGATGAAGCTTATCAAAGTGTCGGAGTTGAAATTGTTTATGACACTCAAACCCTCTGGGAACAATCCGATATTATTTTAAAAGTTCGTGCACCAGAATTTAACCCCGCGTTAAATCTATTTGAATCTCAACTCCTTTCACCTAATAGTTGTTTAATTAGTTTTATCTGGCCTGCTCAAAATGAAGCTTTAATGCAAGATTTAGCAATTGCCAATCATACGGTACTTGCTATGGACAGCGTACCCAGGATGTCTAGAGCTCAAAAGTTAGACGCCTTAAGCTCTATGGCTAATATAGCTGGCTACCGTGCAATTGTTGAGGCTGCACAACATTTTGGCCGCTTCTTTACCGGTCAAATAACAGCTGCAGGAAAAATACCGCCTGCTAAAGTCCTAGTCATTGGTGCAGGTGTGGCTGGTTTAGCAGCCATTGGTACAGCAAAAGGCATGGGGGCTATTGTTAGATCTTTTGACACCAGACCCGAAGTAAAAGAGCAAATAGAAAGTATGGATGCAGAATTTCTAATGCTCGACTTTAAAGAAGAAGGCGGTGGCACAGGTGGTTATGCAAAAACCATGTCCAAAGAATTTATAGAGGCCGAAATGGCTTTGTTTGCAGAGCAAGCCAAAGAAGTTGATATTATAGTGACCACGGCTTTAATACCAGGAAAACCAGCCCCTAAATTAATTACAACGGCAATGGTTGAGTCCATGAAGCCAGGTAGTGTTATAGTAGATTTAGCGGCTGAGCAAGGTGGAAATTGCGATCTTACTGAAAAGGATCAAGTAGTCGTTAAAAATGGCGTTACGTTGATTGGTTATACCAACTTACCGAGCCGTCTAGCAAATCAATCTAGCCAACTCTATGCAACGAATCTAAGACACTTATTAACAGAGTTATGTCCTGAAAAGAATGGCATTATTAATGTCAATATGGAAGACGAAGTTATTCGTGGTACTACTGTCATAAAAGAAGGCAAAATTACTTGGCCACCTCCAGCGCCAAAACTATCAGCCGCGCCAACAGCCACTGTTAGTGAAACCTCTTCAAGCACTGCTGAAACTGAACCTAAAAAATCTTTTATACCTAATAGTCTTAAACAATTACTACCCATAACGATAGCGGGGCTAGCCTTGTTTGGTATTGGTGCAGTTGCACCTGAGTCGTTCATGACGCACTTTACTGTATTTGTATTAGCTTGCTTTGTCGGTTATCAAGTCATTTGGAATGTTTCACATTCACTACATACACCATTGATGAGTGTTACCAATGCAATCAGCAGCATTATTGTTATTGGCGCCATAGTGCAAATTTCTACTGCCAACCCAACAGTAACCATTCTTGCGGGGGCAGCCACACTTCTTGCTGCTATCAATATTTTTGGTGGTTTTTTAGTCACGCGTCGTATGTTAGAAATGTTTAGAAAATAACAGGAGTTCATCATGTCACATAGTTTAGTTACGATGTCTTATATCGTTGCCGCCATTCTGTTTATTCTTAGTCTTAGCGGTTTAAGTAATCAAGAAACCGCTCGAAAAGGTAATTATTACGGCATGTTAGGCATGGCAATAGCGATTATTGCCACCACATTAAGTGGCACTGTCTCTGCGTTTGGTGTTTTAATGGGTGCCTTAGTTGTGGGCGGTCTTATTGGTGCTAGAGCGGCTACGAAAGTTGAAATGACCCAAATGCCAGAACTGGTTGCTATTATGCACAGTATGGTTGGTTTAGCCGCTGTATTAGTCGGTTACGCAAACTTTATGGATCAAACTATTTCATTGGAAGGTGTTGAAAAAACCATCCATGAAATTGAAATTTACGTAGGAATCTTAATTGGTGCGGTCACCTTTTCTGGTTCAGTCATTGCCTTTGGTAAACTCAGTGAAAAGATTAATGGAAAACCGCTGCTTTTACCTGGTCGTCATTGGTTAAATCTTGTCTTGTTAATTGCTTCAGTTGTATTAGGTTATGTATTTTTACAACAAACAGAGTTGGGTGGCGATGCTCTGATTCCTTTAGCCATAATGACGGGAATAGCCTTAATATTTGGTATCCACATGGTGATGGCGATTGGTGGAGCAGATATGCCAGTGGTTATCTCGATGCTGAATAGTTATTCAGGTTGGGCGGCAGCGGCTACTGGTTTTATGTTAAGCAATGATTTGCTCATTGTAACTGGAGCTTTAGTAGGAAGTAGCGGTGCAATTCTAAGTTATATTATGTGTAAAGCCATGAATCGGCACTTCTTAAGTGTTATCGCCGGAGGCTTTGGCACAACGTCTGGTGGCGAATCTGCTGCTATTGAAGGTGAAGTTCAACCGATTGATGCAGAAGAAACGGCTGAGCTTTTAAAAGCTGCCAAAAATATCATGATTATTCCTGGTTATGGAATGGCGGTTGCGCAAGCTCAACACACTGTCTATGAAATAACAAAACTATTAAGGGCTAAAGGCAAAAAAGTAGGATTTGGTATTCATCCAGTTGCGGGTCGTATGCCTGGACACATGAACGTGTTATTAGCTGAAGCTAAAGTACCCTACGATATTGTTTATGAAATGGATGAAATCAACGACGACTTTGATAAAGTTGATGTATCAATAGTGATTGGTGCAAATGATATTGTTAATCCATCCGCACTCAATGATCCCAATAGCCCAATTGCTGGAATGCCAGTTCTGGAATGTTGGAAAGGTGAAACAACTATCGTTTTAAAACGTAGTATGGCATCAGGTTATGCGGGTGTTGGAAATCCACTATTTGTGTTAGAAAATACGCGCATGTTATTTGGTGATGCTAATACCACTATGCAAGCGGTGTTAAAAGCATTAGAAAAATAAAAAATAATACTTAAAATCCTATTGCGGCAATTTGACAAGCTTGTTGCGATAGGATTGTTTCTATTGTATTAAAAGGAATAGGTTTAGGTAATACCACCACGCCATCGGGAATCAAACCCATTTTATCAATTTCACTAGCATCCATTCCTGTTACCACTACAATTTTAGTGGCTTTCATCCCCGGCAAATTTAAGATCTCATTGATCATTTGTATGCCATTAATATCAGGCATATTTAAATCAGTAAAGATGACATCAGGTTGATATTTACCAACCATTAACATCCCTTGGTATGCGTTATTAGCTAATAATAATTCATGAGGAACACTAAACTCAGAAAACTTCATTTCACACAACCGTAATATGGCGTAATCGTCTTCTACAAATAGCACTCTCAATACTTGATTCCTTATATCAATACGAAAGGGAATAGTAGAGAAATTATTAATTATTGGATTAATCAATGCCAAATGTTTTATCAATTCTTTACGAGGAATTCTTCTATGCCCACCCACTGTAACAGTCGCGTTAATCTTTCCTGTATCTACCCAATTTTGCACGGTGCGGATTGAAACCTTCAATAAAGTTGCGGCAGTTCGGGTACTAAACCAGGTCTTTTCTGCCACAACTTTCCTCCTAAACAATGATCAAAAAATATCATTCTTGTTCATCACGCAAAAAAGATAGGGTAAAACGAATGGTTCAATCTATTATTGCCTCAAACCAGTTTATAACTCCCTTGTAGCACTGAAACGAATATCTGGCCAACGTTCCTCGGTCAATTGTAAATTAACTCGACTATTTGCTAAATAGACAAGATAACCACCACCGTCTTCAGCGAGATTTTCAAATACCTTCTTTTTAAACTCTTCGAGTTTAGCGGGTTTATCGGATGTGACCCATCGCACCGTTGAGATGGGCGCAACATCATAAACACACTCAACATTATATTCACCTTTTAATCGGAAGGCAGTCACATCAAACTGAAGTATACCTACCGCACCTAATAGTAAATCATTATTCTTTAACGGTCTGAATAATTGAGTAGCACCTTCTTCTGTCAATTGAACCAAGCCTTTTTGTAAGGCCTTAGCTCTTAATGGATCTTTTAAAACGACTCGTCTAAATAATTCAGGGGCAAAATAAGGAATCCCGCCAAACTTAAGCACTTCACCTTGAGTAAAGGTGTCTCCTACTTGAATAGTACCATGATTGTGTAAGCCAATAATATCACCTGGATAGGCTTCCTCAACACTTTTACGACTGTCGGCCTGAAAAGTAATGGCATTGCTCACCTGAATACTTTTACCTAGCCTAACATGTTGGACTTTCATGCCTTTATCAAATTTACCAGAGCAAACTCTCAAAAAAGCCACGCGATCTCGATGCGACGGATCCATATTAGCCTGAACTTTAAATACAAAGCCACTAAACTTTTCTTCTTCTGGCGCGACCAATCTTTGTTCTGCTTTTCTCGATCTAGGTGACGGTGCATATTCTGCAAAAGCATCCAATAACTCAATAATACCGAAGTTATTAATTGCAGAGCCGAAAAAAACAGGCGTTAAATTCCCCGCTAAATAATCTTCTAAATCAAACTCATGGCTTGCACCCTTAACCAAGTCTATTTCATCTCGTAATTCCTGAGCTTGTTCCTTTAAAATTTCGTCTAGTTTTGGATTATTAAGTCCTTTAATAACTTCAGCTTCAACAATTTTTCCACCATGCTGCGCACTGAATAACAGAATTTCATCTTTATAAAGATGATAAACACCTTTAAAACGTTTGCCCATTCCGATAGGCCAAGTCATTGGCGCACATTTAATGTTTAGAACATTTTCAACCTCATCCAATAACTCAATAGGCTCACGACCTTCACGATCTAATTTATTAATGAATGTTAGGATAGGTGTCGTACGTAATCGACAAACTTCCATCAAATTTATCGTTCTTGCCTCAACACCTTTTGCGACGTCAATCACCATTAAAGCTGAGTCTACTGCGGTTAAAGTACGGTAAGTATCTTCTGAAAAGTCTTCATGACCCGGTGTATCAAGCAAATTGATAATACAATCTTTATGTTCAAATTGCATAACAGAAGTGGTTACAGAAATACCCCGTTCCTTTTCCATTTCCATCCAATCTGATGTTGCATGTCGAGCAGCCTTACGACCCTTTACAGAACCCGCTAATTGAATAGCGCCGCCGAATAACAACAACTTTTCTGTGATGGTGGTTTTACCCGCATCTGGATGAGAAATGATTGCAAAGGTTCTTCGTCTTTGCATTTCTGATTTTATTTCTGACATTGTTTATTAAATTAAGATACGAAAACTAGGTAATTATACCTTTATCCAACGCTCAAGGTATTATGAGAATATAAATATGCTCAATCATAGAGAGAATTATTAAACACACCTGTTCAATAAGTTTTTAATAAATATATCTATTGATTTTATTTTGTTGTATTCAGAATTCAGATATTGTTGTGCTAGCGGTTGCCATAAGAAGAACTTCTCTTTGATTCAAACAATAAGTGGGAAATTGAACGGGGGAATCTTAGCAATTATACCTGTATACACCCTTCAAGATATGTAAGCAATGGGATGGCCCCCTCCCACCTATCGGCATCAAGTTGATCTGGATTAAGCGCTACGTCTCCTACAGGTGTCCAATCACGAATGCCTCTAGACCATCTTTTTGGATTTTTAGCTTTAGCATTGGCATAGACAATTGAACGCTTAGAGAGAATAGCAGATCCTCCCCTCATGTACGGTCCATTTCGCCCCTCTTTTCAGGATCAATAAATACAACAACTATTATGACACCGGGGGGATAGCCCTTCCATACAGAACCACCGGATCACTATGACTACTTCCGTACCTGCTCGATTTGTCTATCTCGCAGTCAAGTTTTTCCAGCTACCATAACACCTTACAATTTTGAAATACTTTTGTTCATAACGATAGCTTATTTTTACACTCTGGCGAATTCTCGTCTTAATTCTGTTATTAAATCTACCTCATTAACATAATCAATTATCTCTTTAAACAGATTTGTTTTTCCATTTACTTCTGCCTTCTCTAAGAAGTTTTTATGACCTACAAATATTAAATTCTCTTGAGTTCGGGATATTGCTACATTCAATCGTTTTCTATCAATTAGAAAAGATAAATTTCCATGTGTTCTGACTGTAGAATAAATTACAATTTGCGCCTCTTCTCCCTGAAAAGAATCAACAGTATCAATTTTAATATTTGAAATATTATCTAATTTAAAACTTGAAATTGTATTTTTAATTCTTTTCTTTTGTGCTGAATAGGGAGTAATTATTGCAACTGTTTTCTTTGATTTTAAATGTAAATTTATATCCTTTAATAAAGAAGATATTTTTTCAACTTCATGTTCATTATATGAGCTTTTGCCTTCATACTTCTGCTGTCCTTTAACATCTACCCATATAATTGTATTGATAGGGTTGTAAAAATCTATAGTATTTTTCTCTATACCATTTGCAAGACTACCTTCATAAAATATTTTACTAATTAAACTACCTACCTCTTTAGGCATTCTAAATTGGTCTATTAGCATGTTTTTGTTGGTAGAAGGCAGGTTTTCATAAAGTCGTTCAAAAAAACTTTTTTCAAAAAATTCTTTATCAAAAGAACTTAAACTTCCATCATCATCATTTTCTAAAGCAGCCAATAGTTTACGGTCATATTGAGGAGGTAACTGGTAATGGTCTCCAATAAGAACAACTTTTTTAGCTCTAAGAATAGGAATTAATAGTTCTGGTGGAGTGGCTCGTCCTGCCTCATCTATAATCACAATATCAAACTCAATTAAATCAAGCCCAATGCTTCTATTTGCCAGACCTACACAAGTAGCACCTATTATGTTATGTGAATTTATTAAAATTTCAATTATCTCACTATCTATATCTTTTAACTCATCTTTATTAATTAAGCTCCACCACTCATTACAATATTTTTCTATCGAAGGAGTGTTGTAAATTATTTCTGAATAACTTTTCGATAGTTTGTCTTTGTAGTTTTTAAACCAATTTTCTAAGGTGAATGGTTTTAATTCTTGGCTTACTTTCTTTTCATTTGGGGCAATTCTTATAAAACTGAATTTAGAGCTATCAAACCATTTCCTATTTTCTTGATAAATCCTTGAAAGTGCATTATCAACCGCTACATTTTGTTGCGATACGATAAGGACTTTTTCATTAGGTTTATGTTTAAGTTGCTGATAAGCAATTTCTTTGATGATAGTTGTCTTGCCTGTTCCTGGCGGCCCTTGTATTAGGGATATGTTTTTTTCTAATAAAACCTTTTCAATAGTTTTTTTCTGATTCTCAGTTAAATCTTTATTTTTCCACTCAAATTTATTGCTTAATATAGATACCCAACTGCCATCAACAGTGCTTTTAATTAAGCATGGTGAAATTAATTCAGCTTTAAGGTTTGAGTTAATTATCTTACCAATCGCAAAATCTTTGAGTGCATTTTTTTGTTTTATTAATGCGGTTTGAAAATCTGGTGTTTTAAGAATAAATTCGTTTCTGGTGTTGAAAACTATAGAGTCATTGATTTCAATGCCTATTATGACAGACATTTCTTTGTTTTCGGTATCAATATCATCAATTACACCAATATCTATACATTTAAAACAATCTAATTCATCTTCTTTAAATTCTATATTAATAATAGGTTTATTTTTATAACCGTTAATTTTTTCTATTTTTTCATGTATGGTATGAAATGTTTTTTTATCTAAAAATATATTAATAAAACCACTTTCAACATTAATTTTATTATATTGGTAGCATTCTTCTGAAAAGCTGTTTGCATTTATTTGATAATCTAAAACTTCATTCCACTTTCTAAAAAAGTTATAATCTTCGTAATTATTATCTTTTGAATACTGACCGAATTGAAATTGATTATTACAAAACGCAATAAATTCTACAAAATTATCTTTTAATGAAAAATATAGCTCAGGATTAAATGTTTCAATTGGAATAAACAAAAAACTATAAGGAGGTTCAAATGATTTAGAAGAATCTATGGAATTGGTATTTATGTTTAAAATAGACAAACATCCTTTAGCGTCTTCTATTTTGCAATGTATATTTAAATCTGATATTTTAAATAATACTGTTTTTTCTTGAATATCAATATTAGCAACTGATAAATTAAATGTATTTAAGTATTTATCTAATGATTCAAGGGTATCATTTATAATATTTTCTTTATCAAAAACAATAATAACTTCTAATTTTCTATCATCCTCCTCTATTTTATTTTTTTCAGTAAAAACGACATTGGTAAGCAAAAAATTATTCTCTAAAATTGTTAAGTTTAATGAGAAATTCTTACGATAATTTTTTAATGGATAACATTTATCTTTACGATGGAGAATTCCACGAACCCCTTTATAATCAATAAAAAAACCTTTACTATTAGGCTTTTCATCTTCAAAAGGTTTAGCTTCTATTTGAGAACCTGCTAAGATACTTTGCCATAGTTCAGCTTTTGCAATAGAAGCTTTAAAAAATTTATTACTGTTACTAACATAGTCAATAAATATTGGAATTTCATTTATTTTATTTTCAACGTAAAACAATAAATTTTCTTCTTCTTGTTTTTTAGAAAACTCATTATTAACTTTTGTTGAATTCAACTCAAGCTTCTGTCCATAGCCATTCCATTGATTTAATTCAGATTCAGTAATTTTTGCTAATTTACCTGCATATAAAAAATCATTAGGTAACAACGCATTGGGCTGCTCAAAAATTTGTATTGCTTTGTACTGATTTTTTTCTTCAAAATATTGTAATTTTTCTTCGTACCATTTTAAATAACTCCAATACGCATCTAATCGAGAAAAAGCATCCTCAATACGATTTCTTTCAAATAATAATGCCTTTCTTGCATACGGCGAGATAGATTCATTTTTAATCTCTTCTTCAAGTGCATGTTTTAATTTTAGCAGGTCATTTTTTATGGGTGATTTTTCGTTTCTGAAAAAATTAACCTGCTCGACAAATTCCTTCTTTATTTCAAAAAAAGTATTTCTTTCCAACTCTCTAATATTACTATTATGTTGACTTAAAATAGTTTGGTATTTTCCATTATATTCTCCAATTTTACTTTTAAGTTCTGAATGTCGTCTTGTCTCACTTTCAGTCATGGAATTAAAAATCCAAGCGGCGGTACTCCCCGCTACAGCGACTGCTGCTGCACCAATAAGAAAAGGTATCATATAGGATTATCTTTGTAGTCGAAGTTGACTGGTTAAGCTAATGCTTAATTCGTGCAATTGGTTATCTAGTATGATGGCACGTTGATTATCAAATCCATATTGCTGCTCATAATCATATATTCTATTAATTAACCTGTCTATTATATACAAAAGCGTTTTAATAATATGAGCTTGTTCTTTTATCATTTGCGCGCTATCTTCAAGCTGTTTATAATTGAGTTCAAACTCTTTATTAATTTGCTGTAACTCATTATCAAGTTTTTTCATCTCCTTTTCATGATCGGTATCAATTTTTTTCATTACCTCTTCATGTTCAAGAGTTTTTCTTTTAGTAATATTTCTTTCTTTAGATAACTCTTTAATACCATCAATAATAGCTGTTAAACTTTGTATTCCATTAACAACAATCTCTGTTTTTTCAGTTCCAGACAATGTATGCACAGTCCTATTAAAACTTAAATTCGCTTCACCGAATTTTGATACGCCAACACCTAACTTAATTTTTTCAAAACTCATTTTTCATCCTCCAATCATAAACAAAGTAGCATTAATGTTTACTTCAATAGCCTCTTGATATTTTCTTTCAATATCTTTAATTCTTTCTTTTGAATCTGGATATTCTTTTTTTATTTTTTCTAATCTGTCTTTGCATTGATACAGATATTTTTTACTATTTTCATATATAGGCTTAAAAATATCGTTCCACTCATCTTTAGAAGTTTTTAGTTGTCTTTGGATTTCTTTTACGTTCAACTCACTTTCCCTTGCAAAATTTTCTTCAATCTTTTTCAACTCTATTTTCTTGTTATTAAACCTTTTCTTAACTTCTTCTAATTCAAAATTTAGCTGAGTTGTTATTTCTTTAGCTCTTTGATATTCATAAAATGAAACTACAGCATCACCTACAGAAATAATTGCATCAATACACGCCGTTGCAGGATTAACTGCTGTAACAGCTTTGCTACCATATCTGCTAAAGTTGTATATCAATTTAGCATTTCTTCCAATTCTTCTAGCTCTATTCATGTCAAATGAATTGTAAATATCAATAGACTCCATAACTACTAATCCTCAATCAATTTATTGAAATTTTCTTCTGTCATTTTTTGTAAAAATAATGTTTCCTTACATGACTTATCCAAAGATACATTGTAAAAAAATGATAATGGAATAGTTATATTTTTCGCTGAGTAATTAGAAGCATCAAATAATTTTGGCAATAAACATACTTTATGATGCTCTCTGGTTTCAATCATAATATCAGTATCAACCTCACCATTATCAAATAGTGATATAGCAAAATTTAAATAGTTTTTATTATCCATGAACCATTTTTTTGAATTTTCTGTTTCATTTTCATCTACGCTATTTATAGAAGATATTGAGCTTTTATATTCTTTTACAGGTATTGCAAATAAAATTGTTCCATCATTATTGGATAGTAAGCTTTTAATATTTGCTATATCTATCGTGTTATTGAAAAATGTTTGTTTATTTGTGGGAATTATCTTAAAAATAAATTCATCTATGTTTTTTTTAATTAAATCAGTATCTTCAAAAAAAATTGAAGATAGATAAGATGCTAGTTTAGCTTTGTCAGTTTCTACAATTTCATCAAAAATAGATTTTATTTTGTATGTATTAATAAGTCCTAAAAGCTGGACTCCAGTAGATTCATTTAAAAAACTTGCTTTTTTATCCCTATTCTGAATTATTGAGTGTTCTGTGTTAATTTTTTTATTTTTTGAGTTTCTTATATAATGGTCAAAATAAATTAATTTTTCTGCTGAGTTATTTTTTTCTATAAAATCATAAGCTTGTAAAATATCTTTTCCATTGATATCTAAATTATAATTATTATCTATATATGATTTTTCCATTAAAAACTTAAGTTGCCTTTCAATAACATCAGAATTAATATTAGTAATTTGTGATATTTGATTAATGGAATAGTTATCTCGGAATGCTCTCAAGCAAAAAATTGCAAAGCTACCAATATCATTAATATGCTTGTGTTCAATTTGTAATATGTATTCTGAAAACTTAAATGACAAAATTATCGTTTTATTTAATAAACAATCAACACTCATTTTATTTTTTGTAATTTTGTTTGAATGTACAAAGTATCGCACAATCTAACAGTAGATTGTGTCATTTTCCAGGCAAAAAAAAACCCAAGCTGTTTATAGCTTGGGTTTTTAGAATAAGAGCTTGGCAATTCCCTACTTTCGCATGGCAAACTGCCACACTATCATCGGCGCTAAATGGTTTCACTTCCGAGTTCGGGATGGGATCGGGTGGTTC
>CAIQNQ010000015.1 GCA_903873165.1 uncultured Methylococcaceae bacterium
AACTAGTGTTTTATTTAACTATTTTATTTTTTGCGAGTTACCTAAGATGGTTAGAACGATTTGGTTTTTATAAGTACACCTACACACAAAATGTTATATGGTTTCATGCCGTCTCAGTAGGAGAGGCAGAAGCTTTATTTCGATTACTTCGATTGATACAACAA
The DNA here is from genome assembly GCA_903873165.1 of uncultured Methylococcaceae bacterium. GTDB lineage: Bacteria > Pseudomonadota > Gammaproteobacteria > Methylococcales > Methylomonadaceae > Methylobacter_C. The sequence continues at coordinate 165 of CAIQNQ010000015.1, forward strand.
CGGCATTCAGACGCCAAGTTGTTAATTACCACTACAACTCCAACAGGTTCAAGCCGCGTTACATCGGTAATGGGTGAGACTGTCAGCCATGTATATCTGCCTTATGATCTGCCTGATGCGATAAATCGATTTATCATTACGTTTAAACCAGTCGTCGCAGTTATTATGGAAACAGAGATCTGGCCTAATTTATATGTGGCTTGTGGTCAAAATTCAATGCCTTTATATGTCATTAATGCGCGTTTATCTGAGAAATCAGCACGCGGCTATCAAAAAATTCCAGCATTAGTAAAATCGGCTTTGGCGCAAGTCAATGGCATTTTTACTCAAACCCATGAGGATGCACAACGGTTTATTGCAATTGGGGCAAAAAAAGCAATAGTCACTAGCGTAGGAAATATTAAATTTGATGTAGAAGTGCCGGAAGCTATTATTTTAGAAGGTGCCTACCTAAAGAGAACACTCTTTGCTAATCGCTTTGTGTGGATTATTGCCAGCACTCATAAAGATGAAGAGGCCATTTTTTTAGCTTTATATAAACAAATTAAACTAAAAATTCCTGAGTTACTCTTACTTATCGTGCCTCGGCATCCCGAGCGTTTTTCTGATGTGCAACAGCTCTGCTCACAACAACAATTAGACGTTGTTTTAAGAACCTCGGGTGAGCCAATGTTGGAAAGTACAGATGTTTATCTTGCTGATACGATGGGAGAATTAAAACTACTGTATGCGGCAGCAGATGTTGCTTTTGTTGGCGGCAGTATGGTTTCAGTAGGTGGACATAATATTTTAGAGGCCTTAGTGGTTGGCGTGCCGGTAATGTTTGGCCCTTATATGGGCAACTTTAAAGAAATTTCTCGTCGAGTGCTTGAGCAACAAGCCGCTATGCAATGTGCTACCTCTGATGAAGTCATCGAGACTTTGCTAAGATTGTATCAACAAAAAGATTTAAGATTAGCTTTAGTTGAACGCGGTAAGCAGTTTATTGAACAAAACCAAGGGGCAATTAATAGACTTTATGAGCAATTGTCAGTGCACTTTTCATGATAAACCTATTGTCAATATTTACTGATCCGAATCCTTGTAAGGTCATTGTTAACCATGATTTACTAACCACACTTCTAAATCAGCAATAGCCTTAAAGTCTAACAAGGCATCGGCTAGGTCTTCTAGTTTTTCTAAAGGGTAGGTCGGGAAGTTTTGTAAGATGATTTCAAGTTCAGGTTGTACGCCGAATTTGCGTTTTAATAAACGACTCACTAATTTAATACATTCTTCTTGTTTGCCAATTATCTCGCCTACTTTACGTTCTTCTGCTGATATTTCTTGAAAAAAGCGGGTATCTTGTAATTTAACTTCATATACAGATAACATTTGTTTAATCTCCTCGCGGCTTAAGTGCGGTAACTTATAAACCAAAATAGTTTCAATAAGATCCAATCCATCTACGTCAATTTTATCAAGTCGCTCAGCTAAATCTTTGGCTCGGCTTATTGTCTGTTGTTTATCACTCACAATCAAGCGAATAAATTCAAGTGAGGGTGATAAGTCAGTTCGGTCTTGATAATCTTCTAGATAAATACGATGGACTTGGGGTAAATTTAAGAATGGTAAAAACTCAATGCTGGCTTTCTTTTCAATAGACCGATTGGGATAAATCAACAAGATTAACCAGTTTCGATTAGGCTTTTTTAAGTACAAGTAAAGCGTAAGCTCACTAAATAAACGCCCATAAAAATCGTTATCCACTTGATACTGTACTTCAACGAAAATAATGGGTTGGTCTGGATCATCAGTAACGGGTTTGAACAAACCATCAATTCTAAAAGCCGTCTGTTTGATCTCTTCTGAGCTAAAGCAATAACTATCACCCGCATAGTCTAAACCTAATAACTCTAAGGCTAATTTCGGCTTGCGCAGAAATAACCGATAAAACAGGGTGTCCGTTTTCATGATTAAAAAATCAATTAAGAGTGATATGGCTCAACCACCATAACACACTCATTGACAAGAGGTACTTCAAGTTCACAGCTTAGGCTTAATAAAATGCGTATTCCAGTGAAATCTGACACCCTATCAGAGCGAAGCGACTCAAGGAATGTCGAATATATACCTCCAATTGCTCCTAATTGGTCAGTAGCAGATAGGCGTAATTAGAGCATGAGTGCTTTTCACGGGTTGATTTCAACTTTTCAATAATGGAAATGTAATCAGCATCGGTGCAGACATTTTTAGCCCGATTATTACCCCTCGAAGAATCATATATTTGCAATGATCGTGGGATCATAAGTTTGGGTAATTGTGTTATTGTCAACTGTTTTGTTAAAAAATAATACTTTAATCAAGCGGATAATACTATGTTACTAATCAGTTATATATGTGTTAAAAGTATCCGGATACTAAAAACGGTTTCTAGAGTCAGGAAGAAGATACACACGCCACAATATAAACTGCTGTCATAAATGCCAAGTGAGTTTTTAATCGACAGCCAGATAATCTACGCCAAAAGCAAGGCAGCCATCTTGATATGGCTGCCTTGCTTTTGGCGAGGGTATTGTAGAAAAACAGGTGTTAAATCACGCTAAAATTATAAATCAATCGAGTCTGTACCCAATTGATTGCTGCTTAGGGGGAACACACACAGCATGAACCTTTAGCACCAAAGCCCCCCGCAGTACCTGTGCAAGGCCCTGTGTCAGATGTTACAGTGCAACTACCCTGTGATGGGGTTTTTGGAGGCGCAACATATTTATAACAAGAACATGTTTCAGCGCCATAACTAGTGCAAACTGCTGAAGTATGAACCGCTAGTCCTTGAGGACCTGTTGCGCCGACCGGTCCTTGAGGCCCAGTGGCACCAACTGGGCCTTGCGGGCCTGCTATTCCAGTATCACCTTTCGGTCCCTGAGGGCCAGCAGGTCCACCGGACGGTCCTTGAGAACCGGTTGCACCCTTTGGTCCTACAGGGCCTTGAGGACCTGCTGGTCCAATATCACCTTTGGATCCTTGAGGGCCTGCAGGCCCAATATCACCCTTGGCTCCTTGTGGCCCAGTCAACCCCGTTGGTCCAATCGGAACAGCGATTGGAATAACGGTGTCGGCTATA
>CAIQNQ010000016.1 GCA_903873165.1 uncultured Methylococcaceae bacterium
ACAAAAATGGATTAATTATTGTCATTCGCCCATTGATAAGTTGCCTGTGTTGCATATCCTCTGAATAAAGTATTGTGCAATCGGCCTGTAATGCAGCAGCAACAATTAAGCTGTCGTAATGTGAAAAACCGTAACGATCGGCAATATCAAAAGCACTACAAAGCGTGTCCATTGTCAGAGGTTGCAGGTTTACACACTCTTGGCTTATACGTTTAATAACATTACGAATAGCAACACCATCAAAGCCTAACTTGCGTCGCATGATACTCACTGTCTCACTTAAAACTTGAACTGACATAACCGGCTAGCTTGCCAATATTCTTAACGCCTTATCTTGTTTGCTGTCGTTTTGGCTTAAACTATAAATCACTATGTTGGTGTCGATAAACTCACCTGACATTAGCATCTTCTCTGTCAAACTTAAAATCTGTCATGTCTTTTTGATAGGGTCTGAAAAATGCTTTTAATTCGCGTTGTTTTATCAATTCTTGGCTATATTTTTTTATCAGTCGTTCTATTAAATCACTTTCAGATATATGCTCTTGTGCGGCAATATCATTCAATTCCTGAGCAACTTGGTCACTAATTTGGAAATTTTGCATTATTTATTCTCAATTAAAGATTGATAGATTTTAGATTGATAATGTTATCGCCATCGGGAGTTACATGTTCAATAATTAAGCCTGCAATACGATCAATAGCCTGCTTAATGGTGTTTGATTCCGTGCGAATCCCCCTCCAGTCACACTATTATCTGTAGCATGATTTAGCAATCGCTTAATAATAGTTTCTGGTAGTAAAGATGCCTTAGCAATCGTAGCAAAAATCCTACGTAAATTGTGACTACTAAATTCGATACCTGTTCTGCTTGTAATCTGATCCAGAGGCTTCCTAGGTATTGCCATTACACCATCTGCATTATAACCCATTGCTATTTGACTAGTTACCAATTGCAACAATCTCTACTGGCAAATTCTCCACTCCAACATAAAACCTATCCCTCACTCATCGTGACTAAATCTAACTCTTTCTTCGGCAGAACGCCCTAAAGCCTTAGCCATCCAAGGTGGAGGCGCGTCAAATACAGATTGAAATTCGACTAACTGAGTAACCGCCTCTGTCACATCAGGCACTTTAATAGGGTAAATATCTGCACGAATAACCTTTGCAGCCGCTGGCCCCCCAATCGATTGCACAAACATCACATGACAATCTTTTATCAGATTAGCGCGGAATAAATTTCTATCTTCAGCGCTATCAGCCTCTATAGTTGAACGAATATCCACCAATCTATAATCATCATGGGATAATTGATAGACCAAAAAACGAATGCAAGAACCAAAATGGCCGTTAATCAAAGCGCCACTATTTGATCCTACCGCGACCCGAATCGAATCAGGCATGTCACCTTCTTTGTAAGGCAATATTTCTGGTAAATCTTCATCTTCTGCTTCATCACCCCACAAATAGCGCACGGCTAATTTAATATTAGCTAAACCAATACCAATATCTTCACCATCTTCTTCACCGTCCAAGCTTCCTAAGCCAGTTTTAAGATTAGTCACCGTAACGGATTTAAGTTTTTCATCATCTAAAGGCGAACCTACCCTTTCATGTAAGATTTCCAACAATCTTGGTATATCAATACCGGGTAAGATACGTGTAGCCAGTGCGATGCGTAAGGCGAGTTCGCGTGGTAATGCTTCCATTTTAAGCTCCTGATTTAACGAGTTTACGTAATAATTTAAGTATTTTCATCCAATTGTAGACTTCTTTATTCATTAGACAGCCTGATGCTTATCTTTCCAACCAGAATAACCACCCGCCAAGCTGTAAACATCTTTAAAACCAAAATCACTAAAAAACTCGGCCAAATGCTCACTGGCATGACCGTAATAGCAATAAATCAACAAAGGCCGCGCTTTATCACCTTTCTTAATCAATGATTCTTTTAAACCTTCATGGACATGTAAAGCATCATCTAAATGCTCCTGACGATAATCTTTTAAATCGCGACAATCCAAAATCATCGGCTTAACGTCGGAGATTAATAGCGCAGAATCTTCAACAGAAATTGTTTTGTATTTCATATTATGCTTAATGACAGACCAGCCATCCCTCAAAATTGTTATAAACCTAACAATAAAAAACCCATTGTTACTGTTTCGTCGTATAAAACGCCTGTTATAAGACTGAAACGACTACTTTTCAGTATCAAGCAAATCATTTGCCAATTTAGGTATATTGGAATATTAAAAGGTAACTCGCAAAAAATAACCCCATTTGATTTTCTTAAATTTGAGGTTGTATAGTCACATAGTATTTTGGCAGTAAGGTATCCCGATCTATCCGGTTGCTCAAAGCTTTAAAGGCATTTTTACCCAGCTTTACCCCTTGCCTAAATGATGACCGCTTTCGGTATGCACCACATCATCGCTGCGCTGTAATACAAAATAACCGCGACTTAAAGCCGCTTTCTTAACATCATCGTTAATGTGGAAAGTAGCAATAGCTCTATAGAGGTTTTTACTATCAACAGCGAGGCTTGCAACGCGGTCTTTTAATTCTTGATCAGTCATGAACTAAGAAATAATGCTAATTTTTCAATCTATTAGCATATTAACTAAAAGCAGAGTCATGATTTTATAATTCAAAGCGACTACGATTTATCGGTAAAAGCATGACATAACTCAGCGTCATATTTTTGTAATATTAAATTTATTGCCAGAACTAGTGTTATTTGATATAAAACCAGAAATATAGCGTTATTGGTTGAAGCTAAGGCTCTAATTAAATAGCCAAAATTTAAAGTGATGAGTACTTGAGTAGTGATGACACTATTAGCCGTGGCTCGGGTAACAACAACCAAATATGACCGTCAGTAAAGCCACTCTGCATAAACACCTAACTTTGATATTACAAACCACACGCTGGATAAATAGGCACTGAATATGACAACTTACACAGTAAATTCTGGACAAACATCGGCTGGCTTAATTTTAAACGCGGGTGATGAGTTAGATATTTTGTTTGGTGGCATAGCCAATGGCACAGTCGTGAATGATGGTACAGAATATATACAAGGTGGTGTCGCCAGTGGTACGGTAGTAAATAGTTATGGAAGTCAAGAAATTATGTCAGGCGGCACCGCAAGTGGCACAGTCGTCAATAGTGGTGGAACTGAAACCATATCAGCAGGTGGTATTGCAAGTGGCTCCGTCATTAATAGTGGTGGCGTAATTATTCACAGCCCTATAAGAATGTAACAGTTCATAGTGGTGCCCATTTGGGACTCGATTTATCTTCTGGTGCTACTGTTTCTGGAATAATTGTTAATAGTGTTAAAAGGTCCTCATGTCAGCATTTATTCGGGTGGCGTAGCAAATGGCACGGTCGTGAATGCTGTCAATGGTTACCCAGATTATCAACAAGGATCTGTCGACATTTATGAGGGAGGTATAGCCAGTGGCACAGTCATTAATTCAGGTACAGAAACAATTCATTCGGGTGGAATAGCGAGTGGTACAGTCATAAATAGTGGTGTATACGAAGTCGTTTATTCTGGAGGCATGGCGATTGGTACAGTCGTTAATTCGGGTGGAATTGAGTCAATCTTTGGAGCTGGTATAGTCAGTGGCACAGTCGTTAATAGTGGTGGTAGACTTTATTTTGAACATTCGGCAACCCTGAACAATATTACTTTAAAACCAGGAGCTGAGCTTGATTATAAATTAGGTATCGCGACAGCAGCGGTTATCAATAATCTTAATCGATTAGATGTTATCAGTGGCGGTGTAGTTCTTGAAACAATCAGGTTAAGCAGTAGTTATTCGGGGGTTAATTTTGTTACCGCTACTGATGGTAAGGGTGGCACTTTAATAACTCAATCAAACCCAAGAGGCAATGTAGATAGCTTTTTAAAAAATCAAAGTTTAATATTTAATTCTAATAAATATATTATTGCCGATACTACTTCAAACATTGCGGCTAATTTAGATACTTTACAAAACTTAATCAATAAACTAGCAATTATTAGTCAAATTGATTCGTCCGTTGCTTTGTCTGTTAATGCGGTGCAATCATCAGCTGATCATGCTGTCTTAGCTAAAATAGCGGGGGCTTATAATTTAACAGTCACCGGTACTTCATCTGCCGATCAACTTTTCGACACAGCCACGAGTCACGCAACTTTGACGGGTGGTGCTGGCATCGATACATTTAACGTGACAGGCACCGACTCTATCACCGATTTAGGCAAGGGCGGTGCAGATATTTTAAAGATTTCTGCGGGAGGTCTAGCTAATGCCAGCATTAATAACGCTTGGACAGCAACGGCAGATACCGTCAATAATGGCACGGTGAATATCACTACAGCCGGGTTGGCGATTAATTTATCAGCGGTAACAAAAGGAAGCTCAGGTTATAAAATCACCGATACTGGCAGCGCAGCTAAATTGATAGGTTCTGCTTTAAGTGATTTAATAATAGGCGGCGCCGGAAAAGATAGCTTAATTGGAGGTTTAGGTAAAGACGTCTTAAAAGGTGGGACAGGTAATGACCTTTTAATAGGAGGCCTAGGAAACGATACGTTAACAGGCGGTCCCGGTAACGATTTCTTTGTCTTTAATACTAAAACTAATAATAAAAACAACGTGGACATAATTACTGACTTCGCTTCAAGTAAGGATCATTTACAATTCAGTAACGCTATTTTTGCGGGACTTCATTCAGTAGCGGGAGCAGGTACTGCGATAAAAGCTAATGAGTTTGTCTCCAGCCCAACAGCTACCCAAGGTACTACTGCAATTTCTCATTTAATCTATAACAGTACATCAGGTGTTTTATATTACGATGCCGATGGCAATGCTGCTGGTGCAGCGGTTAAAGTGGCTATTCTTGGGACACATCCCACCTTGGTAGCTTCCGATATTTTGATTATCACTTAGTTTTTCAAAAACAGAACAGCTAATGGTTATCTCTTTTTGAGTACTTGCCTACCTTGGACATTATTGTCGTGACAATGTCGGTTTCTTATGCTATTTTTTTATAATAAATTGGAGGAATCATGACTACTCGAACTAACCGCACAACTAAACTTGATTTACGTTTATCCTTAGATGCAAAACAAACTCTAAGCGCTGCTGCCCAGGCGGCACATTGCTCTGTCAGCCAGTTCGTATTAAAGAGTGCTTTAGATCGCGCCGCCGAAACACTTACTGAACGGCAACGTTTTGAACTTAATGTTGATCAATGGCAAGATTTTATGAACGCACTCGATGCACCCGCTCAAATTGTACCGCAGATTCAACGTTTATTCAGCGAGCCTAATCCTTTTGATGCCTCGATGACCGAATGACCGACTTTCGAATAGAAAAATTGCGCCGAGACCATCCAATTGATAATTTTACCTGTGGACATGAAGATCTTGACCGATTTCTGATTCGCTATGCTATTGGAAATCAACAATCCAACGCCTCACAAACCTATTTAGGGTTACATGGCACAGAAGTAATCGGATTCTATAGCCTCGTTTTTGGCGAAGTCGCCTATGTAGATGCCCCAGATAGATTGACTAAAGGATTAGCGCATCACCCTGTCCCCATTATGTTATTAGCACGCCTAGCTGTCAGCACTGCGTGGCAAGGTCGTCGAATGGGTTCTGGATTATTAAAAGACGCGATGCTGCGCACATTGCAAGCCGCCGACATAGGAGGTATTCGGGCTTTTGCCGTTCACGCCAAAGATGAATCTGCCAAGCGCTTCTACGAACGCTTTGGCTTTGTGCCCTCAGCAACAGACCCACTTCACCTGTTCCGCTTAATTAAAGATTTACGACGTTCTCTCCAATAATAATACAACTATAACGTCTCGTTTTTTGATCACACAAACACTTTAGCAAATGTGCCCCCTTGCACGAGTTCGTACATCAACTTATAGGGACATTTATTAACATACGTTGCAACGTTGAATCGACACTTTCTTCTTTATGAGAACTTGTATCAACGCTCTTACATTCACTAATAATTTGCGACAGCTTAAATAACTCAATTTCACGCTGCTGAGATAGATTTTCTATGATGAGCAACACTTCTTGTTCAATTAATAAAAAAGCCGCAACCAAGCCTTTATTTAAGCCTTTAACTGCGCTCTTCTTAAGCGACGGCTGGGCTTTCTTTAAAAGAAAAAAAGGAATTAACCAAGTCAACGCAATCATCAAGCTACTATGAACAGCAAAATCTACACCTAGATAATGATTGTCAGTCAAATTTGTCGTGTAATAACCCAAAAAGACTTTATAACTCACCCAAGACATTGCTAACAAAGGTAAAACAATCTCGCTAACTCGCAAACCTTTCAAGAAAAATCGCTGTAAACTATTGCCAGGATTCGCCAGTGCTAAACGCGTAGCAATTTCAGTTTGAGCTTGCACAATTTTTGATACTTTCTCCCGCAAACTATATATCGGTTGTTTAAAAGGTGTGACAGGAATATCTAATTCATCCAGGGTAATAATAAATTCATCCATAACATCATTAAACCTAGCTTGCGCCCATTCATCCCATAAATTAGGTTGTTTACTAGCATTTGTGGTCAATAAATCAGCGACATGTTGAGCACAGTGTTCGGCAACATACTGAATAGGCCATTCAAAACCTTGCTGCAATAGTTTCACGCTTTGTTGCCACTTGGTCCGCCATATCGATGCTATCTCTTCAAAAGCGTTAGCATTGCCTAAGCTGGACTCAACCGCTTGCAATTTATTTAGCAAATCATGCTGACGTAATTGCAGACCTCGCCGTTCTAATTGCTCAACCACGTGGCCTGATGCTAAGGTATTAATACTCTGTTTTAATAGTGCAAACTCGTCATGCTCACCCTCTACACAAGCGGTTTTAAAAATGACCGGATCCACAAACCCCGCTTTGTGTAACTGCTGATTAAAGTCAACAAACTGTCCCAACTGTCCCCTATCCCACTGATTAAGAACAAATAGCCAAGCATGTTTTGCACCTTCTGCTAACAATACTCGCCACGCTTTTTCATCCTTATAACGCTCAGGACTCACCACATAAATCAGCACATCAATATGTGGCAACCACTGTAAGACTAACGCTTGATTGCTTCTCTCCGTGCTATCAAAATCAGGCATATCAATCCAGACAATGGCTTTTTTTGCATCATCATTATGTTGGGCGATCTTAATTTTTTCTAAAGGGAAACTATCAGGTAAGTTTTGTATAGAAATGCTAACGTGATGATACAGTGTGACTTCTTTTGAAGTAGGCCGCTCTACACCAGCTCTGGCGATTTCACTACCTGCCAACCGATTTAACAAAGTACTTTTACCGACACCCGTTCCGCCCATAAAAGCCACAATGAGTGGCCGAATGTCCTTGCCATCCAGGCTTTTACCCCCAAACAACTGCTCAGGCTGAGTATTTTCTATTGTCGCAAAGTCATTGGCTATATCTGCTTTAAGCCAGCCTTGTGCATGTGCCTGTTCAGCCCATTTTTGAGAGTTCTTAACTAAATTAGAGTAATCGTAAGCCATGGCGCTTTTCTGTCAGTAGCTGCTCAACAGATTTAACTTGAGCATCCGTAATATTAAAATGGGATAGGGATGATAATTGTTCAGGCAACAAAGCTAACACTTTGCCCAATTTCTCTTCAAACAATCTTTGTTTAACGACCAATAATTGTTGCTGTTTTAAATCATTCTCCACCTTGTGCATGTAACTACCGATAGCACTTTCGGTCAACAATGTGGTAATGGTTAACATTGCAGGGGCAAAAACCAAGTCATGTACTCCAATGCCTCCCATGTGTAATGTCAAAGCAATAGCGGTTGCATCAGCGGTGACTCGAGTGGCTCGCAAACTATTTAAAATCAGAGGTTGTTCCTGAAGTTTATGATACAAATGCTGTGCAGTTTTCTCAACATCCTGCTGAAAATCTAAATGATAACTTAAAGCCGCTTGGGTAAAAGCTTGCAACACATCATTACGCTGACGCCTTAACAGACTTCCTACCTCTTTCCACCATAAACGCTGATTTTCCTCTTCCGCTTTATCCATCAACTGATCTATTAATTGGATCAAGGTATGCTCAGCAATTTGATTCAGCAACACCAACTCTTGACTACTATCAGCAATATGTAAACGCTTTTTACCTAAACTCATCATCTTACGGATAGGCCAAGTGAGTACTTTTCTTGTCCCTGTTAGAAACCCCGCTAATCCAGGTATCTCTAACAACGCTAACAACTCCGCTAAAGCATGTTGAAAGGTTTCGTAATGATGCGGATGATTTAAATAATCACGCTGATAGTTTTCTAAGGCTTGCTTAATAGACTGATCCACTAATCTTTGCCATTCTTTTGCGGCATTCTGTTCAGAAATAACGGGTTCAAGCCATTCTGACCAATGTTTTTGTACCAATTCCTGCTCATAACGCGCTTGTTTTTTATGATCCACCTTTTTACTTAATTTTTTAAGTAGATCTTTATTTGAAATTGGCCAAAGGGGTAACCCTATATTTTTTTGATAATACAAAGATACCACTTCTGGAAAGTTATCTTTGCGTACTGCCTGCCATTTTTCTTTTAATGAATTTAACAACAAATCTTCAGAACCTTCGCTTATCTTATTCAAACAAATTAAGGTCGGTTGATGCAAAGCTTCTAGTGCAGACATCATGTCCCATACCGATTGATCCGCGTATTTCTCTTTACTAACCACCAAGATAACAATATCCGCTAAAGCAATCGCTCTAATCACGCCCTCTCTATAGACTGAAGAATCAATAGAATCAAAATCTGGCGTATCCCACAATACACACTCGGGTAAAAATACCGATTTTGAATTTATTTGAGTCAAAGAATAACAATCATGCCGATCTCTGGGCATTTGATCTTGTTGCATTTGTTGAAAGCGCCCAAAGTAACCCTGCAAGCCGTTACACGCCGTTAAATTATCTGGCTGAGTATAGCCTTGCGGATGAATGGTATGTCCCGCTAAAGGACTTACATTTGCTAAATTTGAATCTAGCAGTACATTGACTATGGAGCTTTTCCCTGCTTGAGTTGGTCCTATAACAGAAATTTGCAGCGGGTGGTTTGTATTTGACTTTATAAACAAACCTTTCCGCATAAAAGCTTCTGTTAGAATAAGCTGATCAATGCGTTGCTGATAAGTTATTTTATCAATGTCATTAGTGCGTTGATTTAAAATAGCTTGGTAACGATAATTTAATAATTTTATAAATTCCAGCATATAAGCTTAGCTCAAGGTTATAATATCTGACCATTTTACTTTGTTTGGTGATATGGCGTTATAAATACCATAACATGAATCTATACCTAACTTCGAGGTTGACTTAAATGAAGAAACTACCTGCTCTATTGCTCATATTGAGCTGCTCTACATTAATTGCTTGCGGAAAAGGCCAACAAATAAACGGTCACAACACTTCGACTGCTTATAGATCAGTAAAAGCCCTTAAAAATCGTTTACCTGCTGAAAGTCGTATCGAGTTTGAAGTTTCTTTTTGGACTATCAGAGATGCAAAGAAAGACGACAAAGACTTTCTTAATGCAGTCGATGGCAAAACACCAGAAGAAATTATTGTTTTAGGTAAAGAAATTTATCAAGAAAGAAAATCAGCAGGATTTAAAGCTTATGAGCAATATTCTAGCTGGGAACAAATGATTACCAAATTCAGTAAAGAACGAAGCGAACAAGAAAATCGTGTGCCTAAATCAAAAGAACAACAATCTTTAGATAAAGAAAACGACGTACTCTATAAATTATAATAAATCTACGGCAACCTTATTTATCTAACGAAGCGGCAAGCTCTTTTGCTCAACCAAAGTTGAGAAAAACTGATTTGCCTCTTCAATTGTTTGTTCCATCGCATAAATTAACTGCGATATATCCACACTCATTTCAATAAACTCATATTGTAAAGCTGCAATTGCCTTAGAATTAAGGTTATGTTTCAAATACAGTACCTGATCTTTAAAAGCGGATAAAACGGGTTGCATTTTACCTTCAGCTTTTTGCATAGCCTTTATTAAACGCGAATAATTTTGTCTAGCGGCTTTTAATTGCTGTTTACTACTATTACGCAATGAACGATTGGTGTATTCGTTTAACTCACCTTCCCACTCCACAAATAAAGCCTCACTAACTTCTTGAATCGCTTTAATTCTATGGCTAACCGCCTCTGATCTTGAACAACAAAATTGATATTGTCGATTCAATAAATGATACTTATGCTCTAGACTTGATTCATTGACCGCGATCAAACTCTTAAAACGCTCTAAAGTATCTTCAAACTCTTCTTTAGTTTCTTGCAGACTTTTACAGGCATTACCCACTTGCTGTACAACAATTTCGCGTTTATGTTCTCCAATAGATTCGCGAGTACTGTAATAAACTTTTCTAATACTTTTAGAAAAATACCGCGCTATAAAATCAAAGGTATAAGAAACGAAATCTTTCTGTGGCATGAATTATGGGTATGTTAAATACGAAACAAATCTGATTTAGGCTTTCTAACTTCTTCTTAGAGAAGAAGATAATGTAACTACCAGCACTTTATTACTCGGCATTACAAGTACTATTACAAAATAGTATAATTTGAATGACACAACTCGTTGATTAATTGCTAAATACGAAAGGAATCGTGTTTAAAAATTTGCTTGATGGTTAAAACTTATCTTTATTCTGTCTTTTGCCTAATAAATATCCGACATAAGTACAAACCACAAAAAATCCTAAAATAATCCATGGGAAAAATGTATCTGCAACACTACTCATAAATTTGACCTCTTGATTTAATTGGTCGGAACGACAGGATTTGAACCTGCGACCCCTTGTCCCCCAGACAAGTGCGCTACCAAGCTGCGCTACGCTCCGACATATAAATATCGTGTAATTGTACTATAAATAACTTATCGCAGTTTACTTACTAGCTATAAAAGAAATTTAATAGCTTCAAGTTCAATGATGATATCTTTAATTAAGACATTTGAAACTGGCTGGTTTTCTTTATTCTGATCTTTAGCTAAATATGATTTTGCCCCACCGATCGTAAAACCTTGAGCATATAATAAATCTTTAATTTGCCTTATCAGTAAAACCTCGTGCGGCTGATAATAACGTCGATTACCTCTGCGTTTAACATTACCTAACTCGGTAAACTCTTGCTCCCAATAACGTAAAACATGTGGCTTTACGCCACATATTTCACTTACCTCACCTATGGCAAAGTAACGCTTATCAGGAATTGGACTTACTTCGTTATTATTGCTCTTTTCCAGCATAGGCTTCTACTCTCGCTTTCAGCTTTTGGCCTGAACGAAAGGTAACAACTCTTCTAGCAGTAATGGGAATTTCTTCACCCGTTTTAGGATTTCTTCCAGGTCTACTGGTTTTATCGCGCAATTCAAATTTACCAAACCCCGATATTTTGACTTGCTTACCTTGCTCTAACGAAGTTTTAATTTCTTCGAAGAAAACTTCTACTATTTCTTTTGCTTCACGTTTGTTTAGACCTATTTCATCAAACAATCTTTCCGCAAAATCAGCTTTTGTTAATGCCATTGATCAATCCCTCAGTTTTGCATTTAATTCATTTACTAATATCGTCAATAATCTATTCACGATACCATCTATCTCAGACTCGGCTAATGTTTGAGTATCATCTTGCAATATCAAACTTAACGCGATACTTTTATCACCTTCTTCAATACCTTTACCACGATAAACGTCAAAGATAATAACATCTTGCAGTGCAGGTTCTGCACTATTTTTTATAACAGTAATTATGTTATCCGCAGAAATTGATTCATTAACTATTAAAGCTAAATCACGTTTCACGTACGGATATTTAGACAGAGCCGTAAATACAGGCACTGTTTTATTCAGTAAATAACCTTGATCTAATTCAAAAAGAAATACTTGAGTATCAAAACCCAATTCTTTTTCTAATTGCGGATGTAACATACCTAGCCAACCAATTTCCACACCATCAGCCGCTAAGATTTTAGCTGTTTGTCCTGGGTGTAAAGTAGACAGTTCAGCTTTAGTAAAACTAACGTCACAACCGGATAAATCAAATATAGCTTCTAGATCTGCTTTAACATCATAAAAATCAAGCTGACGAGATTTTTCTGCCCACTGATCATTATAAACATCACCTAATAACAGACCTGCAAGCATTTTTTGTTGCTTTGTTTCGCCGTCTACCTTAATAAAACGTAATCCGGTTTCAAACAATCTTACTCTATCTTGTTGTCGATTCGTATTATAGACAGCAACCTTTAACAAACCACACCATAAAGTGGTTCGCATAACCGCCAACTCAGAAGAAATTGGATTTTTTAATCGAATCGGCTCACTATTAGGAGCGACAATACTTTGTATTTCAGCATCAACAAAGCTATAAGTGATAGCTTCTTGATAACCTCTATCAACTAATAAATCTTTAACTCTATCTATTTCTAGTAGAGTTTCAGTCACCTGACTTAATTCAGATCTTATAAATAAACTACTTGATGGTAAGTTATTATAACCAAATACTCTGGCAATTTCTTCAATTAAATCAGCCTCTATGCCAATATCAAAGCGAAAACTGGGCGCTATTACATCCCAACCCTCAGCATTAGCAGTTACCTGCATACCTAAGCGTTGCAAAATATCTACAATTTGTTCATCCGCTAATTTTACTGCTAAAGATTTCTCAAGCTTGTGACGACGCAATAAAACAGAATTCCTAACAGGTAAATATGCTTCTGAAGTAACTTCTGTAATCTCGCCTACCACGCCACCTGCAATCTCAACAATCAATTGAGTTGCACGCTCTATTGCCCTAAACTGTAATTCTGGATCTACGCCACGCTCAAATCGGTGCGAAGAATCGGTATGTAAACCAAAATTTCTAGCTTTACCTGCAATAGCAAGCGGCGTAAAAAAGGCACATTCTAAAAACACAGCCTGAGTCGTATCTGATACCGCTGAATCACTACCTCCCATAACACCAGCCAATGCTAAGGCCTGTTTATCATCAGCAATAATTAATGCTTGGGTATCTAACTTTATAACATCGTTGTTTAATAAGGTTAATGATTCTTCTGCATTTGCATAACGAACAGTGATTCCACCCGTTAATTTATTAGCATCAAAGGCATGCAATGGTTGCCCTAACTCTAATAAAACATAATTTGTTACATCAACTATAGGACCTAAGCTTCTAATACCAGATCTGCGTAAACGTTCTTGCAACCACAAAGGAGTATCGGCTTGAGTATTAACGCCTTTTATTAAGCGACCTAAATAACGTGGACAGGCTTCAGGTGCAGTGACTGTAACAGATAAAGTCTCAGCATGATCAACTGGAGAAACATCCACAGCTGTTATTGACCAATCCAATTTATTCAATAAAGCCACTTCACGCGCTAAACCTTCAACACTTAAGCAATCGGCTCTGTTGGGTGTCAGATCAACTTCAATAATATTATCGTTTAATGACAAATACTCACGAATATCTACTCCAACTGGCGCATCATCAGACAACTCCATTAGTCCATGTGCCTCAGCAACTAAACCCAATTCTTTTTCTGAACAAAGCATACCTAAAGACTCTTGGCCTCTAAGTTTAGATTTTTTTATCTTAAAATCACCTGGGAGTACCGCACCACAAAGCGCTGCTGGAATTTTTAAACCGACTCTGACATTGCTAGCACCACAAACAATTTGTAAGGGCGCTTCCTCTCCGACATTAACCTGACAAACACGTAAACGATCAGCATCTGGATGCTGCTCCATAGAAACAACTTGACCTACCACAACACCATTAAACACCGCAGCAGCTGGCTCTACAGAATCGACTTCTAATCCAGCCATTGTTAATTGTTCTACCAGTGTTTCTGTGTTTACATCTGGATTTACATAGGTCCTTAACCAGGCTTCACTAATTTGCATTCTTTAATTATCCTTTGTATCAACAGTTTAATTAAACTGTTCTAAGAACTTAAGATCATTTTCAAAAAATAATCGTAAATCGTTAATGCCATACCGTAACATTGCTAAGCGCTCAACCCCCATACCGAAGGCAAATCCACTGTATTGTTCACTATCAATATTAACGGCTTTAAACACTTCAGGGTGAATCATGCCGCACCCCATAACTTCTAGCCAACCCGTATGACTGCAAACACGACAACCTTCGCCGTTACACATCACACACTCGATATCAACTTCGGCAGACGGCTCAGTAAAAGGAAAATAGGACGGTCTAAAGCGTACTTGAATATCCTTTTCAAAGAAAGCGCGTAAAAACTCATAAACCACACCTTTAAGGTCTGCAAAACTCACATCAGTATCAACTAAAAAGCCTTCTACCTGATGAAACATGGGGGTATGTGTAATATCAGAGTCACATCTATAAACCCTACCAGGCGCAATTACTTTTAAGGGGGGCTTTTCCGACTCCATAGTTCTAATTTGAACGGGAGAAGTATGCGTTCTTAACACAGTATGGGCATCAAAATAAAACGTATCGTGCATGGCACGCGCTGGATGATGAGCAGGAATATTAAGCGCTTCGAAATTGTGATAATCATCTTCAATTTCTGGACCTTCAACCACAGTAAAACCCACTGAAGCAAATATCTTTGATATACGTCGTAGAGTAGTGGTCACTGGATGCAATCGACCTGTTGATTGACCTCTTCCAGGCAAAGAAACGTCAATACTTTCAGATGCTAATCGTGCGCTTAATACAGCTGATTCTAATCTATCTTTAGTTATTTCGAGTTGCTGCTGAAATTGATCTTTGACTTGATTAATGACTTGACCCACAGAGCGTCTTTGCTCTGGATCTAAATTACCAAGCTCTTTCATTTGTAAAGTAAATAGGCCTTTTTTACCTAAATAATTTACACGCACCTTATCAAGTTCGATAAGGTCATTAACTGTTGCAAGCTCTTGTAATGCCTGCGCGAGAATCTCTTCTAGGGTAGCCGACACTGCACTGCTCGCTTTTGTTAGGATGGGTGAATTCGATTATTTATTCAAGTGTATAAAAAGCAGTCTACCTCTTATGAGGCAGACTGCTTCTTTACTTAAGATACAGGACTTTGATTTGCTTTAGCAATTTCGGCAATTTTACCGAATGCTTCAATATCACGAACAGCTATATCAGCTAAAACTTTACGATCAATTTTAACATTGGCTTTTGTTAAACCATTGATTAAACGGCTGTATGAAATACCATAAATACGTGCTGCTGCATTGATACGCACAATCCATAATGCACGGAATTGACGTTTTTTCTGTTTACGATCACGATAAGCATATTGACCCGCTTTAATGACCGCTTGTTTAGCTACGCGATATACACGACTACGAGCGCCATAATATCCTTTTGCTAACTTTAATACTTTTTTGTGTCTTGCTCTGGCTGTTACACCACGTTTAACTCTAGGCATCTATTATCCCCTTAACTGTATGGCATCATGCGTATAGCCATACGCACGTCTGATGGATGAATAGTAGCTGGTGAACGCAGTTGTCTTTTTCTTTTAGTAGACTTTTTAGTCAAGATATGACGACGATGAGACTGACCACATTTAAAACCGCCATTGCCAGTACGTCTAAAACGTTTGGCAGCTCCACGGTTAGTTTTTATTTTAGGCATTTGTTTGCTCCAATAATTTAAAAGAATCCCTGAGATATGACCCAACAAGGCAAAATGCATGGCCCTGAAAAATCACCAACATTACCTTTGTAATGTTCATAACTGCAATTCCTTTGCGGTTAGCAAAGCACCTCAACAGTGCTTCTGCTTATTTATCTTTTCATTTTATAAAAAAGATAACTAAATCTAATTATTATTTTTTCTTCTTAGGTGACATTACCATCACCATTTGACGGCCTTCCAACTTTGGAAACTGTTCAACGATGGCGATCTCTTCTAAATCTTTTTCAATGCGCTTAAGTAGATCCATACCGATATCTCTATGAGCCATTTCTCGACCACGATATCTGACGGTTACTTTAGTCTTATCACCTTCATTAAGAAATTTAGTTAAACTTCTTAGCTTAACTTGATAATCACCTTCGTCGGTACCAGGCCTAAATTTGATTTCCTTAACCTGAATTTGCTTTTGTTTCTTCTTGGCAATAGCCAGTTTTTTGTTTAACTCAAACTGGTATTTGCCGTAGTTCATTATCTTGCAAACTGGGGGATCCGCGTTTGGCGATATTTCTACTAAATCCAAGTCTGCCGCATAAGCAATCTGTTTGGCCTCATCCAGCGAGATAATTCCTAATGCTTCACCATCCGCCCCTGTTACCCTAACCCGTCTAGCGGTGATTGAATCATTCAGACGCGTTTCATCTTTTTTAGCAGCGATATTCTAATCCTCCAAAATACTATTATTTTCTATCGGCAATTTCTTGCTTAAGTTGTTCAGCAAATTTATCGATTGACAAACTGCCTAAATCTTCACCTTTCTGTGTCCGTACCGTGATTGTTTTTTCTTCTAATTCTTTATCACCGATAATGACCAAATAGGGAATACGTTGCATAGAATGCTCGCGAATTTTAAACCCGATCTTCTCATTTCTCAAGTCTATTTTAACCCGAACACTTTGATTCTCTAAGATCTTCGTAATTTCAGTTGCATACTCAGCATGTCGATCTGCAATATCCATCACAATGACTTGTATCGGAGCCAACCATAATGGAAATGTTCCGGCATATTGCTCAATCAATATACCAATAAAGCGCTCTAATGAACCTAATATTGCACGATGCAGCATCACAGGCACTTGTTTAGAGCCATCCTCAGCAATATAAGTTGCGCCCAAACGTCCAGGCATTGAGAAATCCACCTGAATAGTGCCACATTGCCAAACACGACCGATACAATCTTTTAAAGAAAACTCAATCTTAGGGCCATAGAATGCACCTTCACCCGGCTGCAGATCCCATTTCAAACCTTTATTATTTAACGCCAACTCTAAAGCATTTTCTGCTTTATCCCAAACTGAGTCATCCCCTACTCGGTTCTCTGGGCGTGTTGACAACTTCATAATGACTTCTTCAAAACCAAAATCACTATAAATAGAAAACAACATATCTATAAAAGTAGAGACTTCTTCTTGAATCTGTTCTTCTGTACAAAAGATATGTGCATCATCTTGGACAAAATTTCTAACACGCATCAAACCATGTAAAGTACCTGATGGTTCGTTTCTATGACAAGAACCAAACTCAGCAATACGAATGGGTAAATCACGATAACTTTTAATGCCTTGATTAAAAATTTGCACATGACAAGGACAGTTCATCGGCTTTACTGCATAATCACGGCTTTCAGAATGGGTGGTGAAAATCATCGCACCAAACTTATCCCAATGACCAGACTTTTCCCATAGAGATCTATCGACTAACTGAGGGGTTTTAACTTCACCATAACCATTGACTCGCAATTTTTCACGAATAAACTGTTCAATTTGCTGATAAATCACCCAACCTTTATCATGCCAGAAGATCATGCCTGGTGCTTCTTCTTGCATGTGAAACAGATCAAACGTTTTGGCTAGTTTACGATGATCACGCTTTTCCGCTTCTTCTAGGCGATGCAAATAAGCTTGTAACTCTTTCTTATCTGTCCAAGCCGTACCATAAATACGCTGCAACATTTCATTATCTGAATTACCACGCCAATAAGCACCAGCAATCTTCATTAATTTGAAACTAGTCAGCTTGCCAGTACTTGGTACATGTGGGCCGCGACATAAATCGGTAAAACCACCTTGCTCATACAAAGATAAATCTTCGTTAGAAGGAATAGATTCAATTAATTCTGCTTTGTAATTTTCACCCAGCTCTTTGAAGAATTTAACTGCCGCATCTCGACTGACTACCGACCTATTAATGACATAATCCGCTTGAGCTAATTGCTGCATTTTAGCTTCAATAGCGGTTAAATCGTCAGGCGTAAACGCTCTATGATATGAAAAATCATAGTAAAAACCATTTTCTATCACAGGCCCAATAGTCACTTGAGCTTCAGGAAATAATTGTTTTACAGCTTGAGCTAATAAATGCGCTGTTGAATGCCTAATAACATCAACACCGTCAGCATCCTTTGCAGTAATAATCTGTAATGAGGCATCTTCACTAATCAAAGTACTTGCATCAACCAAGACATCATTGACACGACCTGCTAAGGTAGCTTTTGCTAATCCCGCACCGATGGATTGAGCCACATCTAGCACTGTTACTGCGTGATCAAACTCACGTCGTGAGCCATCTGGAAGAGTAATTACAAGCATTTTATAAACTTATGGGTTGCTACAATAAAAAAAGCACCGCTTAAGCAGTGCTTTAATGTCTGGTAGGCACGATTGGACTCGAACCAACGACCCCCACCATGTCAAGGTGGTGCTCTAACCAACTGAGCTACGCGCCTGAAGTTTCATAAACCTCAATAACCATCTATTATACCAAGAGCTAAAAGATTAGCAACCCTTAAATAAACTCAGGTAATTACACAACTATCTTTTTCTGGCATCCTTACGATTAGTTTCAACTTTTACTGAAACCGCTTCTGGTTCATTTCTTTCTAAACCAGCAAATTCAAATAGCAAATCCAACTCTTTATCGGTCAATTCATAAAAAGTACACGTTTTTAAGCGTTCTGGTAAAACGACTGGCCCATAACGCACTCGAGTCAATCGACTCACTATCAATTCTTGCGATTCCCATAAACGCCTAACCAAGCGATTTCTACCTTCACTGACTATAACGTGATACCACTTATTAGCACCTTCGCCACCGTAAAAGTGAATTTCATCAAATTTAGCCACCCCGTCCTCCAATTCAACCCCTTTTTTTAAGGTTTCCAAAGTAGCTTCTGACACATCACCTAAAATTCGCACCGCATATTCCCGCTCTACTTGAGTGGATGGGTGCATCAATTTATTGGCTAATTCACCATTATTAGTTACTAATAACAATCCCGAAGTATTGATATCTAATCGACCAACAGAAATCCATCGCGCCGTAGTCAACTTTGGTAATTGAGTAAATACCACTGGACGACCTTCAGGATCACGGCGCGTAACCACCTCACCCGTAGGTTTGTGATAAAGCAGTACTCGAGTCGGTTGAATAGCGAACTTTTCCCAATTTACCACTCGATCATTCAACTGCAAATAATCACCTTGTTTTAATCGATCACCTAAAGCAACTAACTTACCGTTAAGTTTGAAACGGCCTTCTTCAATCCAGCGCTCAATCTCTCTTCTAGAACCCAATCCTCCACGTGACAGTACTTTTTGAATACGCTCACCGTCTGCACCTACCACTGACTTGCCTTCAGTGGTTGTTGGAGCAGGCTTTTCAAAAATCGGTTTTTTTATAAGCCGCTTTGGCTTAGTCTGCTCTTCTTGAGGCTTAAAACGATCTTTATTTCTACGTTGTTGTTTAGGCGATTTAGAAATTTTCTTGGCCGAATCGTTTGATTTACCATGATTGGGATTATTACTGTTCACTCGATACCTGTGTTAATGGTTGTGCATTACCCTTTAGCTCTGATAGCTGTTGAATTTCTCCCAGAGTGGGTAATTCGCTTAATGCTGAGATATTAAAATAGTCTAAAAAATCTTTAGTTGTGCCATACAAACCCGGCCGCCCTGGCACTTCTTTATGAGCCACCACCTTAATCCAATCACGCTCCAATAAAGTCTGCATAATACTTGAACTCACACCGACACCTCTAATATCTTCAATATCTGCGCGTGTAACCGGTTGTTTGTAAGCAATAATGGCCAATGTTTCCAGTAAAGCCCGAGAATATTTAGGTGGCTTCTCTTCAAATAACCTTGATACCCAATGCGCTAGATCTTGTTTTATCTGAAACCGATACCCACTAGCCACTCGCTTTAACTCAATGGGTCGACTTAAATACTCTTCAGTAATCGCAACAATTGCTAAATCAATCTCTTTTAAACTTGGACGCTCTAACTCAGGAAAAACCTCTAATATTTGTTTAGAAGTCATCGCTTTGTTAGCAACAAATAGTATGGCTTCAACTATACGTTGTGTGTTCACATTAAAATCGGTTGGCTGTCTTCTTGTTGTATAGGCTTCAATTACCGACGTTTCCTTTTGCCTTACTGGCTGTCTAAACTTACCAAAGGGCCGAAGCTTAACTAATCGAGCTGGTTTGTGTTCAGTCTCTGACACTTCAGTTATGGTTAGATTAACTTCAGCATCAATGCTATCTGGTATAACTTTTAACGCTTTCTCTGCTTTGGGCTTAAGTGTTTTTTTAGATGATCGCTGCACCGGTGGCAAAACCGCAGCCTCTAACTCGGATTTCTCCAAAGGCCTCTGATTGAGTGATTCCGATGAGTCCTTCTTTTCCAAGCTCGAGGATTGCCAAAAACGCGACAACGACTCCGTGTCGGCCTTCTTTTCTGATAAATAATTCAGAGAAAAGGAGACTATTTTCTCCTTTAAGTTTTTCCAAAATGGTTGCCATTCGTTCACGGACAGATAAAGCTTCTTTAGTTATTTGGTGGTGACTCAGTTGCTCAACACGTTTAAGGACATCTTGAAAGGCGAATAACAACTCTTTAAACTGCACATCTGGCAGTTGCTGATTAACACTTAAGGGTGAAGTATCTACATCAATAAAAAAGATATCACGCTCCACTCTAGGTAACTCATCAATTTCTTCCGCAGCTACTTTGATACATTCATATTCCTGTAAGCGACGAATTAATGTTGCACGAGGATCATCCTCATCCTCTGCTTGCTCAGTTTGCCTTGGCAACAGCATCCTGGATTTAATTTCTGCCAACAAGGCCGCCATTACCAAGTATTCAGCGGCTAACTCCAAATTAAGCACATCCATGATTTGTATGTACGCAATGTATTGATGGGTAATTTGCGCAATAGGAATGTTAACAATATCCAGATTTTGTCTTCTAATTAAATACAATAATAAATCCAGAGGGCCTTCGAATAACTCAAGGAAAACCTCCATTGCATCAGGTGGAATATAAAGATCCACCGGTAATAGGCTATAAGGCTCTCCATTTACAATTGCATAAGCACTTTCTACAGCATTACTCTCTTCTACAATCTCGACCATTACGAATAGTAATACTAAAGACCAGCAATAGATAAGAACAAATTCTGAGCCAAATATAAAGGGTAAGCTAGAATAATATTCAATATTTTAAAATACAACAAAGCCATCAAAATAATAAAGCCATATCGCTCTAACTTATTGTATTGCCAAGCCCAATATTGCGGCAACATGCCTGTCAGAATACGGCTGCCATCTAAGGGTGGTATCGGCAATAAATTAATCATTGCTAAAACCAGATTAATTGAAATACCTGCCACTCCTGTATAAATTAAGGGATGGGCAATCGCCTCAACCCAACCCCCGATCATCACACCTATACGCGCAATAAACGCCCAAAACAAGGCCATCAATAAATTAGAAACGGGACCGGCAAGCGCGACAATCGCCATATCATGCAAGGGCTTTTTAAAGTTACGCGCATCAACAGGCACAGGCTTAGCCCAACCAAAAATAAAACCCGTCCCCGTTAACAATAATAAGCCAGGCAAAATAATAGTACCTAATAAATCAATATGCTTAATTGGATTTAAAGTTAAACGTCCTAATGAGGCTGCCGTTCTATCACCGTATAGTTTAGCCACCCAACCATGCGCCACTTCATGAACGGTTATGGCAAAAATAACGGGTAAAATCCAAACCACAATACGCTGAACAACTGATAATTGATCCATCTATAAATCCAAGTATTCTAAGTTAACATAGGAGCAAGACCTTTGCCCTGCCTGATAATTTCAGCACCCTGATCCGAAAACTCAATCATGGTGGTGATTTCGTGCTCAA
>CAIQNQ010000017.1 GCA_903873165.1 uncultured Methylococcaceae bacterium
ATTCAAAGTATTTCTGCTCGATTGGCTGATGTGTTAAATAAATACCGGGATATTGCAGAGGATGAACGCCGTAAATTGGTAGTTGATTTACAAAGGTGTATTGCGGAATATTCGTCTGTTAAAGCACGTATGGGTACAAAAACAGAAACGCATTCGCGTGAAGTGAGTACTTCCAGTTGGTATAACCCTTTTTCATGGGGTAGTAGCGAAACAGTGTATTACACGACCAGTAGTAATTATGAATATTTAATGGCAGCTGATGCGGTTGAGCAGGTGGTTAATTTCGGTAATATCAATGCCGCAAATTTACAAGAGGCGTTTAACCATGTGGTGTCTCCTGCGCAATTAAAAGTAGAATTACGCAAAACCTTGTTGGCTGAATTAGATACCAGTAGTGAAGGTTTTGATCCGGGTGCGTTTCGTAGTACTTTGGAAAATACCTTAAACAAGCAACCGTTGCCCTCGTCACTTAAATTAGATTTAGGAGATTCGGCGGAGCGGGTTAGTCGTCAATTTAGAGGTGAGATTACCAACAATCAGGAAATGGCTGAGCTGCGTCTAAGTTTACAAAAAGCTTTGCAAGAGGTTCTGCAAAGACTATTGACTTCGTTTGAGGTGGGTGTCATACAGCTTTGTAAGCAATTAGATAATATCCGTGACGCGCTGGCTGATGAATTAGCTCATGATTTACGTCAGGAATTGGATGGTTTGAAGGTATCTTTTGCTAATAAAGAGCAAGAGCTGAATACTTATAATGTGTTGTTATCGCGTTTAGAGTTGTTGTCTAACGCATCGGATTGAAACATGAATACGTTTGTTTTAATCGTTATATTTGCCACGTCAAATGGTCAAGTGGATGACAAAATCGTACAAGAGTTTTCAACCAAAGCATCGTGTATGACTGCTTTACGAACCGCTATCATGACCAAGCAGAAGTTAAAGAAGCAGGTGTTGAGTTCTGGGTGTTATCCAAAGTAATGAGGATTTTGATTATCGATGGTTGACTGGGTTCCTAATGGTAACAAGGCAGGATATGTTTAGGGATAAAAATACAAATTAATCGTTAAAAATATCAGAGAGTTGTTTGGCATCGAATACTCGATCGGCCCAACGTTCAATATCTTCAACTGAGGCATTGGAGATTAAACTAACGGTATCGGCAGGAATATCACCAAAGCGTTTAGCTAGTAAGCGTTGTAGCATGAGTATTTCAGCATGAATTTTTGCTTCTGCTTTCAGGCCGTCGGCCCAAATTTTTAATCGATCACCAAACATAACTTTAATCTCCTGTAAATCATCCACTTCGGGAAGTGCGATAGCGTAGTATTTTTTCGTTTAAAAAGCTTTCTTTGAATGTGGTGCGCGATTTAGGTTGAAGTGTAATTCTATATCGAGCGTTTGGGTCATACCCAGTTTCTTTGCTCAATTTCAGCAATCATATTATTTGCACTTTCAATTAATTTTGGTACGAAATAATGTCCTGTTAAAATTGCATTATGCAAAATTGCTGGGTCTTCTATGTATTCATGAATCATTTGGTTTCTAAGAAATCGCATGGACATCCATTCTTCTGCTGAGGCAATAAAATGTAAGCGTTCTGCTTTATCTAGATTATCAATTACTACTGACGTTCGCTATGACGCGCGTTAAAAATTGTAGTCTTAGTTTATTCTTTTCACCTAATGTCACAGTAGTACCCCTTCTTTTAAGGCAATGTCATGAATGGGTAAATGCATTAGATTAGGCGCATAAAGAATCACATCAACTTTTCTGCCATACATTATTCAGGGTATTCAAGCATCTACTTGGGCGCTATAGCATTATTTCTGACTAGGCACATTAAGTGGTACTGGTAAAAATTGTGACCATTTGATAGTACCGCCGGCTTGTTCTTTAGTCGGTAATTCTGATTTATCCCAACCACCGCCCAGGGCTTTAATTAATAATACAGTTGCGCTTAAACGCTGACCTTGTAGATTAACAGCGGTGATATCATTATTAAGTGCTGTGACTTGGTTAACCATGACATTTAGATAACTAACAGTACCTGCTTCGTATTGATTAGTCGTGAGTTGCACGGCTTGGTGGGCAGCATCAACAGCTCTTTTTTGTACTTGCACTTCCTCATCTAAAATACGTAGTGCGGCTAGGTTATCTTCAATTTGTTGGAAGCTGGTTAAAATAGCTTGTCGATAGCCTGCCACGCTAGCGTCATAAGAATCTATAGCCGATTGTAAGACGGCACTTCGGGCGCCTCCATCAAATAATGGAATGGCTAATGAGGCTGGCCCCAAAGCCCAATAGCGTGCGCCTTGTGTGATTACATTAGCGAGTAGTGTTGATTGTTGTCCATCTGATGCAGCTAGGTTAAGATTAGGAAAGTAAGCGGCCTTTGCAACCCCTATTTGGGCATTGGCAGCAGCGACAGTTCTTTCCGCTATCGCAATATCGGGTCGGCGTTCTAATAATTTAGAGGGAATACTGACGGGGATGGACGGTATTGGGGTCGATAATGTTTCTGGGGTAATTGAAAATTCAGCCGGTGTTTTACCAATCAAGACCGCAATCGCATGTTCAAGTTGCGCACGTTGTATCCCTAAATTTATGGCTTGGGCGCGAGTAGATTCAAGCTGTGTTTGTGCTTCTACGATATCAGATTTAGCGGCAATGCCGGCTTCATAACGGTTTTTGATAATAGTTAAAGATTTATCGTACGTCGCAACGGTATCGTTTAATAATTTTATTTGCGTATCAAGTGTACGGATTTGAAAGTAATTTTGGGCAAGAGAAGCCTGGCTCGTTAATCTTAAGGCATGTAAAGTGGCAGCTTTTGATTGGGCTGTTGCGGTACTGGATTCAGTTTGTCTACGTAAACCGCCAAAGATATCGGGTGCCCAAGCGGCACTAATCACGCCACCAAATAAATTTCTAACCCCACTGACCGCGACGCTTTGTCCGCTGGCGGCTTTAAATCGGTTGGTTGATATCGTGCCATTAGCGGTAGGAAAGTAAGCCGCTGTTGCTGATTGCACCATCGATTGAGACATCTTATATTGAGATTCAGCTTGGGCAATTGATTGGTTTGCGGTATTGACCTGTTCTTCTAAGGTGTTTAATTTTGCATCTTTAAAAATTTCCCACCATTTATCCGCTAAAAATTCTTCTTTGGGTTCTGCTTGTTTCCAGCCGTTAAGTTCTTTATAGGTGTCTGGAATAGTGGCTGTGGGTATTTTATAATCGGGGCCAACTGCACACCCCGTTAGATGTGAGATTAGAAGAGAATAGGTGAGTGTTGATTTAATGCGCAATTTCATGAAAATCTCAGCAGAGTTAAGCGGGTTGGTTATCTACTATGGCAGGGGTTCGATTAATAAATCGACGAATGACCCACAACCTAAAGCGGTCTAAATAGATGTAAACGACAGGGGTCGTATAGAGCGTAAGCATTTGACTAAACAATAGCCCTCCGACAATTGAAATGCCTAAAGGGTGTCTTAGTTCAGCTCCGTAGCCTGTGCCTAAGGCAAGTGGTAGTGCGCCAAATAAAGCCGCCATAGTCGTCATCATAATAGGTCTAAAACGCATCATGCAGGCTTGGAAGATAGCTTCGCGTGGATCTAAGTTATGGCTGCGTTCGGCAACTAAGGCGAAGTCAATCATCATAATGGCATTTTTCTTCACAATGCCGACTAAGAGAATGACGCCAATTAAGGCAATGATACTAAACTCGGTATCACACACCATTAGCGCAATAAGCGCACCCACGCCAGCCGAGGGTAGGGTGGATAAAATCGTTAAAGGATGAATATAACTTTCGTACAATATGCCCAACACTAGATAGATAGCGAGTAAAGCCCCTAAAAT
>CAIQNQ010000018.1 GCA_903873165.1 uncultured Methylococcaceae bacterium
AGTATTAAATCCGCGTTTATTAATTTTAGATGAACCGACAGAAGGTATTCAGCCAAATATTGTGAGTGAAATTGGGGATGTGATTATTCGCCTTAATCGGTCATTAGGCACACCGGTAAAATTGCCTAAATTGAATCCTCACGACTTAGGGGAAGTGCATGAAGCGATCTCTAAGATTAATCAACAATTAGGCGTTACCGTGCTGTTGGTCGAGCAAAAATTACCGTTTGCACGTAAAGTAGCGGATCGATTTTGTATTATGGACCGAGGTAGAAATGTGGCTATTGGCGATATGGATCAACTCGCGGAAGATATGGTAAAACGTTATTTGACAGTCTAATACCTTTCCTTGTTGGTATGTGTTAACTTTAATCGGATCTATTATGAAAAAAAAATGTGGTTTAGTGTTCAGTACGTTAATGATTTTAATGTCTTTACCGGCGTCTGCGCATGTCGGTTTTAATGCTGATCATAGTTCAGTTAAAAACTTGCTTGTCCATTTAATGGGCTTTGATCATGTGGCCTTTTTAATAGGTTTAGGACTTTGTGTGTATTTTTTAGGTCAATTGTTAATGTCTATGTTGATGCGGGTGAGTAGTAAAAAACAGCGCAAATTTTAAAATGACAATATTAGGGACAGAAAAAGTAGAGGGATGGCAGGCGCAATTAGATTTGGAGTTTGGCTTAAGTCACAAAAAAACGATTCTTACCCAGCGGCGGCACAGTGGACCATTGACGATTCAACGGCCTTTTTATCCCGAGGGCGATGTGTGTCATTTATATATTTTACATCCACCGGGAGGGGTTGTTGCCAGCGATAGTTTGACGATCAATGTGCAAGCACAAGCGAATTCTGCGGCATTAATTACCACACCGGCGGCGACTAAGTTTTATCGAAGTGATGGTGCGACCGCTCGACAGACGGTTAATATTAAAGTGGCTGAGGGGGCGACTTTTGAGTGGGTACCCCAAGAAACAATTATGTATGAAGGCGCAAAAGTCCGTTCCGATATTTGTGTTGAGTTAGCTGCCAACGCTCGATTTATGGGGTGGGAAGTGCAAGTTTTAGGACGCCCCGCCGCTAATGAAGGCTTTGCTACGGGTGAGGTGCACTTAAATTGGCTAATTTATCGAGCTGAGCAACTTTTTTATCAAGAACGTATTAAATTAGATGCACGGGCTTTTATGGCACGTTGGGGTTTAAACAATCATTCTGCTTTGGGTACGTTGTTTGTGTATCCGGTTTTACCCGCACATTTAGCGGCGGTGCAAGAATTAATAGGTGAGCAGTCTGGACGTGGCGTGACCTTAATTGATAATTTACTCATTTGTCGGGCATTGGATGAGCGAGCTGATCGCTTACGCGGATTTTTTCAGCAAGTATGGGCTTTGTTAAGGCCTGAGGTGCTACAGCGCAGCGCATGTGAACCTCGAATTTGGGCAACCTAAGATACAAAATTAAGGATTTATTATGCATTTAACACCACGTGAAAAAGATAAATTACTCATTTTTACGGCTGGATTATTAGCTGAACGTCGAAAGGCCAGAGGTTTAAAACTTAATTACCCAGAAGCCATAGCTTATATATCTTCAGCCATTATGGAAGGGGCGAGAGATGGGCGAACGGTGGCAGAACTGATGGATTATGGCCGAACGTTATTAAATCGTGACGATGTGATGGAGGGTGTTTCAGAAATGCTCCCTGATGTGCAAGTAGAAGCAACTTTTCCCGATGGTACCAAGTTAGTAACGGTACATAACCCCATTGATTAATTTATAGATGCAAGCCAAATAGGTGGAGCTTAACTTATGATTCCAGGTGAGATTATTCCTGCAGCAGGGGATATAGAACTTAATGTTGGTTTAGAAGTGCTGTCATTAACCGTGGCAAACCAAGGTGATAGGCCGATACAGGTTGGTTCACATTATCATTTTTATGAAACGAATCCTGCGTTGATATTTGACCGAGATAAAGCCTTGGGCTTTAGATTAGATATTCCATCTGGAACCGCAGTGCGTTTTGAGCCGGGACAATTTCGAGAAATTCAG
>CAIQNQ010000019.1 GCA_903873165.1 uncultured Methylococcaceae bacterium
CAGTCTGCGATTAACGCCGCTACCAATTTGTTGCCTCAAGATTTGCCTCAAGCACCTATCTATAGCAAAGTTAATCCAGCTGATACGCCCATTATGACTTTGGCCATCAGTGCAAACTCTTTACCCCTGTATAAAGTAGAAGACTTAGTTGACACCCGCATAGCGCAAAAAATAGCCCAAATCCCAGGAGTCGGCCTTGTTAGCATCAGTGGTGGTCAACGACCCGCTGTGCGAATTCAAATTAATCACAAAGCCTTAGCCGCTTATGGCATTAGCCTAGAAGATATTAGAACCGCTATTGCTGCTGCCAATGTCAATCAGCCAAAAGGCATGTTTAATGGCCCAATGCGCTCAGCTATTATCGATAGTAACGACCAAATACACTCTTCTGCTGAATATAACGATTTAGTGGTGGCCTATAAGAATAACTCACCCGTCAGATTATCAGAGATCGCGACTGTTATTGATAGCGCAGAAAATGTCAGATTAGCGGCGTGGGCTAATGACAAAGCCGCCGTCATTCTTAATATACAACGACAACCTGGTGCCAATGTGTTGGAAGTCGTTGATGATATCAAAAAACTCTTACCTGAATTACAAGCATCCCTGCCCTCAAGCGTGCAAGTAAGTCAATTAACCGACCGAACAGTCACCATTAGAGCCTCTATTCACGACGTGCAATTTGAACTACTACTCGCAGTGGGTTTAGTGGTTATGGTGATCTTCTTATTCTTACGAAATGTCCCCGCCACTATTATTCCGGGTATCGCTGTACCCCTATCTTTAGTCGGCACTTTTGCTGCCATGTATATCGCAGGTTTTAGCATTAACAATCTAACGTTGATGGCACTCACTATTGCAACAGGCTTTGTGGTGGATGATGCTATCGTGGTGATTGAAAATATCTCCCGCTATATTGAACGCGGTGAATCTCCATTAAAAGCCGCACTAAAAGGCTCAGAACAAATTGGTTTTACGATTATCTCTTTAACCGTTTCTTTAATAGCCGTACTCATTCCTTTATTATTTATGAGTGATGTAGTCGGGCGCTTATTTAGAGAGTTTGCCATTACCCTCGCGGTAGCCATTTTAATTTCAGCCATCGTCTCACTTACCTTAACGCCGATGATGTGCGCAAAACTATTGCGCCCTTCTGCACATGCTAAATCTGAAGAAACAGCAGAAAAAGATTGGTTTGATAACATCATCGCGCTCTATGGTCGGAGCTTAAGCTGGGTTTTAAAACATCAAGCAGTAACGCTCTGCGTATTTTTTGCTACAGTAGCCTTAACGGTTGCTTTATATATCAACATACCGAAAGGTTTCTTTCCTGTGCAAGACACTGGGGTAATTCAAGGTATTTCAGAAGCCCCGCAAAATGTATCTTTCTCGGCAATGGCAGAGTATCAACAAAAACTGGGCAAGATTATTTTGCAAGACCCAGCCGTTGAAAACCTATCCTCTTTTATTGGGGTCGATGGTATTAATTCCACACCCAATAGTGGTCGATTTTTAATTAATCTAAAACCTCATGAAGTCAGATCAGAAAGTGCCAGCGAAGTGATTGCCCGATTAAAATCAAAACTAGCCGATCTCAATAGTGTTTCGTTGTACTTACAGCCAGTGCAAGATTTAACAATGGAGAATCGTGTCAGTCGTACTCAATATCAATTTACTTTAGAATCACCCGATGCTGAAGAGCTTAATCGCTGGACTAAACGCCTAATAGAACGACTTTTACAAGAACCTGAGTTTGATGAAGTCACCAGTGATATTCAAGATCAAGGTCTACAAGTTTATGTCAATATTGATCGTAGCACCGCCAGTCGCTTAGGCATTAGCACGGCTACAATTGATAACACCTTATACAGTGCTTACGGACAAAGATTAGTCTCAACGATTTTTACGCAATCAAATCAATACCGTGTGGTATTAGAAGTTGATCCTACTGCCCAAAATACGCCAGAAACGCTCAATGATTTACGCATTTCATCCAGCAATGGCACTCAAGTTCCCTTATCAGCTATTGCAGAAATCACCGAGCGTAAAACCGCCTTATCGATTAATCATTTAGATCAGTTTCCGGTAGTAACCTTATCTTTTAATCTCGCTTCGGGATTTGCTTTGGGTGACGCGGTAAAAACCATTGAGCGTATTAAACAAGAAATTGCCTTACCGTTAAGTATTCGCACTAGTTACCAAGGCGCTGCACTCGCTTTTAATGCCTCTTTAGGAAATACCTTATGGTTAATAGTAGCGGCAATTATTACCGTGTATATCGTACTGGGCGTGTTATATGAAAGTTATATCCACCCCCTTACCATTCTATCCACTCTACCCTCAGCAGGTGTTGGGGCTTTATTAGCCTTAATGATATCTGGCGGTGATTTAGGAATAATTGGCATTATAGGCATCATCTTACTGATTGGGATTGTTAAAAAGAATGCCATTATGATGATTGATTTTGCCCTAGAGGCGGAACGCAAACAACACTTAGCACCTAAAGAAGCCATTTATCAAGCTTGCTTATTACGTTTTAGACCTATTCTCATGACCACCTTAGCCGCCTTATTAGGAGCTTTGCCATTAATGTTAGGCACAGGCGTGGGTTCAGAATTACGCCATCCTTTAGGCATAACCATGGTCGGTGGTTTATTAGTGAGCCAACTGCTCACTTTGTACACCACCCCAGTTATCTACCTAGGCATGGATAACATCGCCAGGCGTTGTTCAGAATGGTTTAATGTCAATATATTAGCTACTAATGACAAAGGGCTAGGCTAAGAATGCGTTTTTCAGCCATATTCATCAATAGACCCGTTGCCACCACCCTGCTGACCATTGCTATCGGTTTAGCAGGCACTTTAGCGTTTTTAAACTTGCCCGTATCATCATTACCACAAGTTGATTTTCCAACGATTAGTGTACAAGCCCAATTACCTGGAGCCAGTGCCGAAACCATGTCGACATCCGTTGCCACTCCACTAGAAAGAGCATTAGGCCGGATTGCCGGCATTACAGAGATGACCTCCAGCAGCACAATGGGGTCTACGCAAATCATCTTACAGTTTGATCTAAACCGTGATATCAATGGTGCCAGTCGAGATGTGCAAGCCGCTATCAATGCCGCCTCAAGCCTATTACCGTCCAACATGCCGTCTCGACCTGCGTTTAGACGCTTTAATCCCGCTGACTCGCCTATTCTTATTTTATCTTTAACATCGGACACGCTGACGCGCGGACAAATGTATGACATTGCTTCCACGACGTTAGCCCAGAAAATTTTACAAATCCCAGGTATGGGTCAAGTGCAATTAGGAGGCGCTGCGCTACCCGCCATTAGAGTTGAATTAAACCCTAATGCCCTTAACAAATATGGCATAGGCTTGGAAGATGTTAGAAATACCATTAATCAAACCAACATTACGCGCCCAAAAGGTGAGATTGAAAACGGGCCGAATCGCTGGCAAATTGCTGCGAATGATCAAGCTCGTAAAGCAGCCGATTATTTACCGCTAATCGTTAGTTATCATAAAGGCGCCCCGGTCACTATTGGTGATTTAGGTGAAGCCGTAGATTCTGTTGAAGACCTACGAAATACCGGACTAAAAAATGGTAAGCCTTCTGTTTTACTTATTTTAACCAAACAACCGACTGCAAATGTCATCCAAACCGTTGATGCAGTCCAAGCCCTATTACCGGAATTAAGAGCGACAATTCCAAAATCTTTAGAGCTATCGGTGGTGATTGATCGATCATTAACCATTCGTTCTTCTATCGTCGAAGTTGAACACAGTTTATTAATTGCGATTGGCTTAGTGATTCTTGTGGTGCTCGTGTTCTTACGGGATCTTCGTTCGACTTTAGTGCCGATTATTGCCGTGCCTGTCTCACTCATTGGAGCCTGTGGCGCGATGTACTTTTTTAACTATAGCCTTAACAACCTGACGTTAATGGCTTTAACCATTTCCACCGGCTTTGTCGTTGATGATGCCATTGTGGTATTGGAAAATACCAATCGGCATATTGAAAAAGGTGTACCGCCCTTTAAAGCCGCCTTATTAGGCGCTAAAGAAGTCGGCTTTACAGTGATAGTCATGAGCATTTCACTCATTGCCGTGTTTTTACCCATCTTGTTAATGGGCGGTGTGGTAGGACGATTATTCAGAGAGTTCGCGGTGACGCTTTCGACAGCCGTGGTGGTATCTTTAGTTATCTCCTTAAGCGTTACGCCCATGCTCTGCGCTCGTTGGTTAGGCAAAGAAAAAAAGCAGCAGGGGCGCATCTATCAATTTATTGGTCATGCCTTCGACTTATTGCAAAACCACTACCAACATTCTTTACGCTGGGCGCTTAAACACAGCCGGATCATGATGTTGATACTAATCGCTACCATTGGACTTAATTTTTATCTCTATAGTGCCATCGAAAAAGGTTTTTTCCCTATGCAGGATGGTGGACGCTTAATCGGTGAAATTCAAACCGATCAAGGTACCTCATTTACTTCTTTACAAAAAAAATTAGCCGAATTTTCTGACATTCTCATGAAAGATCCAGCGGTCGTTAATGTCGCTGGTTTCAGTGGGGGTGGCGCTAGTAGTAATAGTGCCAGAATATTTGTGGTCCTAAAACCCCATAATGAACGCCCACCCATTGAAGAAGTCATGATGCGTTTACGTAACCAAGTAAAACGCATCCCAGGCGCTGATTTACACATGTTCCCAGCGCAAGAACTTCGAATAGGGGGCAGGCCGTCTTTTGGATCCTATGATTATTCCTTACAATCCGATGACTTAGTTTTATTAAGAACCTGGATGCCAAAAGTCATTGCCGCACTCTCTAAATTACCGCAATTAAGTGATGTAAACACCAGTCAACAAGATAAGGGCCAACAAATTGGGTTAGTCGTAGATAGAGCCTTAGCCGCTCGTTATGGCATAAATCAAGGCATGATTGATACCACGCTTAATGATGCCTTTGGTCAACGGCAAGTTTCTGTCATTTATAATGCCTTAAACCAATATAGAGTGGTCATGGAACTAGCCCCCGAATATTGGCAAAGCCCTGAAGCCTTAAAACAAATATACATCAATGTACCGGCAACCCGCACAGCAAATGGTGAGCAAATTGCCGCTCATGAAGTACCGTTATCAGCCATCGCAAGTTTTGCCCCGACTACAACGCCTTTATCGGTCAACCATCAAGGACAATTTGCAGCGGCAACGCTCTCCTTTAGTTTACAACCGGGCATTTCCTTATCTATGGCAACAGAGTTAATCGAAAAAACCATGCGCGAGATTGGCGTACCCGTTTCCGTACAAGGCAGTTTTCAAGGCTCAGCAAAAGCATTTATAGAATCGATGCGTAACCAACCATTTATTATTTTAGGGGCTTTACTCGCTATCTATCTAGTGTTGGGCATATTGTACGAAAGTTATATTCATCCTTTAACGATTTTATCCACCCTACCCTCGGCTGGCGTGGGTGCGCTTATTGCGCTGATGGTGTGTGATACCGAGTTTAGTATCATTGCCTTAATTGGCGTCATTCTATTAGTCGGCATTGTTAAGAAAAATGCCATTATGATGATTGACTTCGCCTTAGTTGCCGAACGCAGCCATAACTTAGATCCACGCGAAGCTATCTTCCAAGCCTGCATGATGCGTTTTAGACCTATTATGATG
>CAIQNQ010000020.1 GCA_903873165.1 uncultured Methylococcaceae bacterium
ATGACAACGGTTATAAAATTTTGGGCCGTGGTTCCTGCGGCGGGTGTCGGTAAGCGTATGAACGCCGATAGACCTAAACAATACTTGGAACTCGCAGATAAAACAGTTATTGAACATACTTTATTACGACTACTTAGTGCTGAAGTTTTTACTGCTGTAGCGGTGGCCATTTCTAAAGAAGATCCTTATTGGCCGGAGCTTGAAGTAGCTAAGCATGAGAAAATCATCACGGCTGACGGCGGCAAAGAGCGTGCAGATTCAGTTTTATCAGCATTAAAATCAATTAGAAGTTTAGCTGCTGATGAAGATTGGGTTTTAGTACACGATGCCGCTAGGCCTTGTATTACAGCAACCGATATTAAACTGTTAATCGATACCTTGCGTGATGATGAGGTCGGTGGCATTTTAGCGCTGTCATCTCATGACACATTAAAAGATGTACAAGGTAAAAATATACACGGTACTTTAGATAGAAGTCATATTTGGCGAGCACTAACACCACAAATGTTTAAGTATGGTAGTTTAAAAAATGCCTTAGAGATTGCTGAGGGTAATCCGGCCATCACTGATGAAGCTAGTGCATTAGAATTACAAGGATTACAGCCGAAGATAGTGGAAGGGCGTCCTGATAATATCAAAATTACTCGACCTGAAGATTTAGCCTTAGCGCAATTTTATATGGAGCATCAAAATGATTAGAGTAGGTATGGGTTATGACGTCCATCGTTTTAAAGAGGATGGTGATGTCATTTTAGGCGGTGTTAAAATTCCTTATGAGCAAGGCTTAGAAGCGCATTCAGATGGTGATGTAGTGTTACATGCACTTTGTGATGCTTTATTAGGTGCAGCGGCTTTAGGTGATATAGGCAAGCATTTTCCAGATACAGATCCTGAG
The DNA here is from genome assembly GCA_903873165.1 of uncultured Methylococcaceae bacterium. Taxonomy (GTDB): domain Bacteria; phylum Pseudomonadota; class Gammaproteobacteria; order Methylococcales; family Methylomonadaceae; genus Methylobacter_C. The sequence goes on from CAIQNQ010000020.1 coordinate 896, forward strand.
TTTAAAGGTGCAGATAGTCGCGTTTTACTTCGCCATGTTTACAATATCGTCCAACAGAGAGGCTATTTATTGGTTAATGCGGATATTACCATTATCGCCCAAGCCCCTAAAATGGCGCCACATATTGTGGCCATGTGTACTAACATTGCTGAAGATTTAAACGTAGACATTGATTACATTAACGTTAAAGCAACTACCACTGAAAGACTAGGTTTTGAAGGTCGTAAAGAAGGGATTGCGGTACAGGCTGTGGTATTAATTGAAAAATAAAATCCGATCCTTGGCTATTAATTTGTTTAAATTGCAGTGAACTGTGTGCCAGAAGTAATATAACTGATATGGAAAGTAGTACACAAAAAGTCGAAATACCCGAATGGCCTTATGTATACGGTGGCCCTTCTGGTACCGGTAAGATTCGAGTTTTACCTACAGATTTTATAGTTGAAGAGCATTTAGCCTTTGAGCCTTCAGGAGAAGGCGAACATGCCTTTCTACAAATCCAAAAGACCGGTGAAAATACCGAATTTGTCGCGAGGCAATTAGCGCGTTTTGCAAATGTCAGGCAACGTGATGTGAGTTTTGCCGGATTAAAAGATCGGCATGCAGTTACTACGCAATGGTTTAGTGTGTGGCTGCCTGGCAAAGCTGATCCTGATTGGACTCTATTTCAAACTGATACGATTAAGGTGCGTCAAGTTATTCGTCATGCCAGAAAATTAAAGCGCGGAGTATTGTCAGGTAATAGTTTTACCCTACAGATTAAAGAGTGGCAAGGTGAGGAACAAAAAACTCTACAGCAATTAGAAGCCATTAAATTAAACGGAGTCGCTAATTATTTTGGCTCACAACGCTTTGGGCATAATGGTTTAAATGTACAAAAAGCCTTAGAGATGTTTGAAGGGGCTAAAGTAGGTAGAGAACAACGCAGTATTTATCTATCTGCAGCAAGATCTTTTTTGTTTAATCAGATATTATCTTATCGAGTCACTCAGCAGATATGGAATCAAGCAGTATCGGGTGATACTTATATTTTTGATGGTTCGCATAGCAGTTTTAAATCTGATCAACCTGATGCCGAAATCTTGAGACGCATAGAAGCAAATGACCTTCATCCTTCGGGCGCTTTATATGGCAAAGGAAACGAGAGTGTGTCGGGGTATGCCTTACAATTAGAAAACGCAATAATTCAGGCTTATCCGTTGTTGTCTAAAGGTTTAGTTACGGCGGGGGTTGAAAATGATAGACGCGCTTTACGAGTTAATGTAAAAGATCTACATTGGCAGTTTTTACCCGAAAATGTATTAGAACTGAGCTTTACTTTACCAGCAGGAGCTTATGCAACAACTGTTTTACGTGAGCTTATACACTTTGAGTAAGACGAACACTGCACCAGTGCCACCCGCGCTTTGTGGCGCAGAGCAAAAAGCTTGTACATCTTTGTGTTGCCTCAGCCATAAGTTGAGATCATTTTTTAGTACGGGTTGGTTATCCGTAGATCGATAACCTTTACCATGCACAATATGTACGCAGCGGTAATTTGACGCAATACACGTATTTAAAAATCGCAGCAATTGATTTCTAGCTGTATTACTTGTTAAACCATGTAAATCAATGTCTGCATCAAGGCCAAAGAAGCCTTTGCGTAATTTCTTTAAGACATTATTTTGGATACCTGGCGCTGTATAACTTAAGCTATCTTCAAGTCCCACTTTTTCAGGTTCTGCTGTTTCAATCTTATAAAGATGAGCGTCTAAATCTACGGGTACTTGTTTAGGGTAAGGCTTAGGCTTGTCTTTTTGATTTAACAATATTTTATTAGAGTTAACCGGCTCAATTAAACCAATAGTATTGCGAAATAGATCTTTATCTTCTTGAGTGATGGTTTTTTTTACCACGATAGCTGATTTTATTGGTTATTGTTGCTAAGATGTTTGATTTTATAGTTTATTACGCTGAATGGCGAATTGATAATGCATATTTTGTTGAGTAATGATGATGGCTATTTGGCTGAGGGGCTTGTTGCATTAGCTCATGCTTTAAGCAAACATGCTGAAATATCAGTGGTTGCTCCAGATAGAAATCGCAGTGCGGCCAGTAACTCATTGACATTAGAAATGCCTTTGCGGGCTTATACAGCTGATAATGGTTTTATAAGGGTTGATGGCACCCCGACTGATTGTGTACACTTAGCAATAACAGGATTGCTAGAAAAAGAACCCGATATGGTGATTGCTGGAATAAATCATGGTTCCAATTTAGGTGATGATGTTTTATATTCAGGGACGGTAGCAGCGGCTACCGAAGGACGATTCTTAGGATTGCCTGCGATAGCTATCTCCTTAGTAGGCAGTAACCCTACCCACTTTGAGACAGCCGCAGAAGTTGCCGCGACTTTATTGAAGCAAATAATTACTGATCCCTTGCCCAAAGATATTATTCTTAATGTCAATGTACCTGATGTAGATATTGCAGATTTAAAAGGCTTTCAAGCTACGCGTTTAGGTCAGCGTCATAAGTCTGAAGCTGTCATTAAAAGTGCAGATCCTCGTGGACGTATTATTTATTGGGTAGGGCCTCCAGGGGCTGAACAAGATGCTGGCGAGGGTACTGATTTTTATGCGGTCAGTAATGGTTATGTTTCAGTAACACCGCTACAAATTGATTTAACAGATTATGGGCGTATCAACGCATTAAGTTTATGGTTGCCTAAGGTAAATTGTTTATGAGTATCAGCTTACAAGGCATGGGCATGACTTCGCTACGCACGCGCGAGCGGATGATAAAGCGCCTAGCCGAGCAAGGCATTAAAAATCAAAAAGTACTAGAAGTGATGCGAGACACCCCTCGACACATCTTTATGGATGAGGCCTTATCTAGTCGAGCTTATGAAGATACGGCATTACCCATTGGTTACAATCAAACTATCTCTCAACCCTATATCGTTGCCAGAATGACGGAATTGCTCTTAGAAGCGACAGGGCGTTTAGAAAAAGTGCTTGAGATAGGTACAGGGTGTGGGTATCAAACGGCAATTTTATCTCCTTTCGTTGATAGGGTTTACTCTATTGAACGCATATTACCCTTGCAACGTAAAGCGCGGAGTCATCTTGGCGAGTTAAAGCTTAAAAACATCAGTTACCTTTACGATGACGGTCATATTGGTTGGACAGATTATGCCCCCTTTAATGGCATTATTGCTTCAGCAGCTCCTTCAGAAATTCCTTTCCAACTAATACAACAATTGGCAGTGGGTGGGGTGATGATCATTCCAGTTGGCAATAATGGCCAGCAAATATTACAACGAGTGACTCGTAAAACGAGTGGCTATGAAGTTGAGGACATTGAACCCGTGACATTTGTGCCTTTTCTAACTGGAAAAGAATAAGGTTTGTGCAATAATCAGTCACCGCGTAAAATTAGCCTATGTTTAAGATTTTACTGAACGACTAAAAGCCTTGGCTTTTTTGGGGGCAATGATGCACCCATCTTAAAAAGCGCTTATATTATGATTGAGTTATGACACTACCAAATCAAGAAAAACCTCGCTCTTCTGGTCAAGAACCGCCAAAAATGCCTGGTGCATTACCTCTCTTTGGGCACATGCTCAAGTTCGGAAAGAATCCCTTCCTATACATGATGAACCTCAGAAATACCTTGGGGGAAATTGGTGAGTTTCGGATGTTTCATCAAAAAATGGTTTTAATGACAGGGCCAGAAGCGAATGAAGCTTTTTTTCGCGCACCCGATGCACAATTAGATCAAAGTCAAGCTTATAAAATAATGACACCTATTTTTGGTAAGGGTGTGGTATTTGATGCACCTCCGCATAAAAAGGATCAACAGCTTAAAATGTTGATGCCTGTATTGCGTGATAAACCTATGCGAGGATACGCGCAAGTTATCGTGCAAGAAGTTGAGCAAATGATTGCTAACTGGGGCGAAACAGGAGAAATAGACTTATTAGAGTTCATGAAAGAACTCACTATTTATACTTCTAGCCATTGCTTATTAGGTGATGAATTTCGTTATGAATTAAATGAAGAGTTCGCTACGATTTATCATGACCTAGAAAAAGGCGTTAATCCATTAGCCTTTGTATTTCCGAATTTACCACTCCCGGTCTTTCGACGTCGAGATAAAGCCCGAGCGCGTTTACAAGAGTTAGTAACAGGTATCATTGCTAAAAGAGCTCTGAAGGCCGAAAAAAGTGAAGACGCTTTTCAGTTATTAAT
>CAIQNQ010000021.1 GCA_903873165.1 uncultured Methylococcaceae bacterium
CGCGCCATTGGCACAGTCCACTACAATTTTCATCCCACTAAAGTCATAACGGGTTGGAATGCTGGCTTTACAAAATTCTATATACCTTCCAGCCGCATCAACCAATCTTTTCGCTTTACCTAACGCAGACGATTCCACTGTAGTCATAGGGGAATCCAGATAAAACTCTATTTTTTCTTCAATATCATCAGGTAGCTTAGTACCCTCTACAGAGAAAAACTTAACACCGTTATCGTAATAAGGGTTATGTGAAGCACTAATAACAATGCCTGCTTGCGCCCTTAGAGTTCTAGTTAAATACGCCACACCTGGCGTTGGCATAGGCCCTAATAGATGGGTATTAACACCAGCAGCGGTTAAACCCGCTTCTAATGCAGATTCAAACATATACCCTGATATACGGGTATCTTTTCCTACCAGCACAAAATCATGACCTTCTGTAGCAAATACTCGTCCAGCTGCCCATCCCAATCTTAATAAAAAATCCGCTGTTATCGGTGCTTGCCCTACTTTTCCTCTAATGCCATCGGTGCCAAAATATTTCTTTGCCATTCCTAAAGTGCTCTCTACTTTCTTTCTATATGATGCGTATGAATTTATCGATGATTATAAGCGGTGAATATCAACGCCCATAAAAAAAGGAGAGGGTTTAGCCTCTCCTTTGAAAAATACTCTGATTTTTAATTTTGTTGAGCTGGCTTAGTAAGATCTACATTTTTAACATCATCATTGACTTTAATTTCGTCAACTTTAATGTCACCATGTGGAGGTTTGTCATCCCCCCAACCTTCAGGATCTCTTACTGGTTTACGCGCCATTAAATCTTCAATCTGATACTTATCAATCGTTTCATATTTCATCAACGCTGCTGCCATTGCGTGCAATATATCGATATTTTCTTTGATCAGTCTTTCAGCTCGTTCATAGTTTCTATCAATAAACGAACGAATTTCTTCATCAATAGTATGAGAAGTTTCTTCTGCAACTGTTTTATGCTGAGTCACCGAACGACCTAAAAAGACTTCACCCTCTTCTTCACTATAAGACAAAGGCCCTAAACGTTGTGATAAACCCCATTTAGTGACCATATTTCTAGCGAGTTCAGTGGCACGTTCTATATCATTAGAAGCACCTGTACTCACTTGTTCCCAACCAAAAACCACTTCTTCAGCAATACGACCACCATATAAACTAGAAATCATACTGTCTAGTTTTTGTTTACTGGCACTGTAAGAATCTCTTTCAGGTAAAAACATCGTGACACCTAAAGCACGCCCCCTAGGCATAATACTTACTTTATAGACTGGATCATGTTCAGGCACTAACTTACCCACAATCGCATGACCCGCCTCATGATACGCGGTCATTTCTTTTTCTTTAACATTCATAACCATAGAATGTCTTTCAGCGCCCATAATCAACTTGTCTTTAGCTTTTTCTAAATCAGCCATATTAACAACGCGCTTGTTCATTCTTGCAGCAAATAAAGCCGCTTCGTTAATTAAGTTTGCTAGATCGGCACCAGAAAAACCAGGAGTACCTTGAGCAATGTACTTAACTTGAACATCATCAGCCGCAGGTACTTTTTTCATGTGTACATTTAAGATCTGCTCACGTCCACGCACGTCAGGCAAGCCCACTGTCACTTGGCGATCAAAACGACCGGGTCTTAACAAGGCTTTATCTAAAACGTCAGGTCGGTTGGTTGCCGCAATGACTATGATACCTTCATTACCTTCAAAACCATCCATCTCAACCAATAATTGGTTTAAGGTTTGTTCACGCTCATCATTACCGCCACCTAAGCCGGCACCACGTTGACGACCGACCGCATCAATTTCATCTATAAAGATAATGCAAGGTGCATGTTTTTTAGCTTGCTCAAACATATCACGCACGCGAGAAGCACCTACGCCCACAAACATTTCAACGAAATCAGAACCAGAGATTGTAAAGAAAGGTACTTTAGCCTCACCAGCAATTGCCCGAGCTAGTAAAGTTTTACCCGTTCCTGGGGGGCCTATCATTAAAGCACCACGCGGAATTTTGCCACCTAATTTTTGATATTTCGCAGGATCTCTTAAAAAGTCGACCATTTCAACGACTTCTTCTTTCGCTTCATCACAACCAGCGACATCCGCAAAAGTAACTTTTATTTGATCTTCTTCAAGCATACGGGCTTTGCTTTTACCAAAGCCCATGGCACCTTTGCCACCCGCACCACCTTGCATTTGTCTCATAAAGAATACCCAGACACCGATTAACAGTAACATGGGGCCAAACGAAACTAACAATTGCAACAACATTGAAGGTTGCTCAGGTGGAACCGCTTTAATATCTACATTGTTAGCCAGCAGATCATCAACCATGTGCGGATCATTAGGCGCATAAGTTCTAAATAATTGACCACTTTGCGTCTTACCTTTAATGATATGCTCATCTATCATTACTTGCTGCACTTGACCCGCTTTTACTGATTCTATAAATTGCGAGTAGGATAACGATGAATCCGCCCTCTCACCTTGTGAGCCAAAATTATTAAAAAGCGTCATCAACACAACGGCGACAACTACCCACAAGACTACATTCTTTAACATATCATTCACATAGACACCCTAGCCAAAATAGACTCTCGGATTAAAAACACTGCAATTATATCAGGACTTAACTTACCTGATCATCGTTATTTATTTGAATATACCAGCAAACTAAAAATATACTAGTCACGCATATATATGGGAGCTAAAAGATTATTTAAACCCTTTGGCTAAAATATATACTTCATTACTGCGTGGACGTGATGCTTTTGGTTTTCTAATCACTACTTTTGAAAACGAACTCTGTACATCACTGTAAAAAGCTTCAAAGCCTTCACCATGAAACAATTTAACTAAAAAATCACCATTTCTTGTCAATACGGTGCGCGCGGTATCCAATGCTAATTCACCTAAATAGATAGATCTAGGCATATCAACCGCCTTATTTCCACTCATATTAGGTGCCATATCAGACATCACCAAACTTACTGGCAAACCTTCTAGTACAGCTTTTAATTGTTCCAATACCTCATCTTCTCGAAAATCGCCCTGAATAAAATCGACCCCTTCTATGGATTCCATAGCCAATATATCCAAAGCAATCAACTTATCTTTTTTACTTAATAATTGTCGAGCATATTGCGACCAACCACCTGGGGCGGCACCTAAATCAACAATATTCATCCCCGGCTTGATAAGATGATCTTTCTCTTGTATTTCTTTTAATTTAAAAACTGCACGAGACCGATAACCTTGTGCTTGAGCCATTTTGACATATTCATCTTCAAAATGTTCCGACATCCATCGACCACTGCTCTTACTTCGACTCATAAATTGTTGTATAGTGTGAGTGTACTTTTTATTTAGGACTATTAATGAACTCTGCGGACAAAAAAAAACTTCGAGCTGACGCTCATTCCTTAAAACCTGTCGTTATGATTGGTCAATCTGGCCTTACCGCAGGGGTTTTGAACGAACTTGATCAAGCACTCAATACGCATGAATTACTCAAAATTAAAATACGTGCAGAACGAGACGACAGAAAGTTAATTAGCGCACAACTCTGTGCGGAAACAGGTGCAGAACTCATCCAATCAATCGGGCAAATCGCAGTTTTATATCGTCTTAACCCCAACAAATAAATACGATATGGCGAAGGCACAACGTCCTTCGCCTAAACCCATTAAAACTTAAATATATTTAATCGAAATTATTTCATAGTCCACGTTGCCACCCGGTGCTTTAAC
>CAIQNQ010000022.1 GCA_903873165.1 uncultured Methylococcaceae bacterium
AGTAATGTTCGAGAATACGAAAAAGAACGTGATGAAATTAAACTCGATTTAACAAATCGTGAAAATGTTTTAGAGCAACTCATGGAAGAAGAGGTAGCAAAAAATCAACAACGCCAAACTATTGAAGTGTTACGTCGTAAAGCAGAACAACAATTTGCCAGACTGGAAAAGCAGCGTAAAGCCCAAGAAGAATTGCTGGCAAAAGAAAAGCAAGAGCTGATTGCCGAAACCTTGCGTCATTTGCATAACAGTACAATTGGCGAATTAAACAATCGTATCAGGCAATTAGAGAGCTTTGCTGATCAAACGGTGACACAGTTATTTGATGATCAACTAAAAGCTCTGCTTGTCTGTGTGGAAGAGCAATTTACTCAACCGCTGTTAGCTAAACAAGCTAAGCGTGAAGAAGTATTAAAGCTATTTGAACATAGTAAAAACGACATTGAACAGCGTAAGGCTGAAGTTGTGCAAGCTCGTAAAGAACTGGATGAGGTGATGGAATTGACTAACACTGCGTTAGCTAATTAAAACATAAGTCTCAAACCAAACACTTACATCAAGGTAGAATTTATGAATACATTGCAAGTTCTGTTAGAGCAACTTCCTGCTTTTTTACATCCTGAAATTAAAGCGATAGCCGACAATACCCTACATCTACAAAACTCATTACAGGTTTGTGTCGTTGGTGAGTTTTCTACAGGCAAAAGTAGTTTAATTAACGCATTATTAGGCGCTGCTTTATTACCCACAGCACGCGAAGAAACCACAGCTTTACCTACCTTCATCAGTTATGCGCCCCAATTACAATTTGAATTAATTAACACTGACAGAACAAGCACTGTTATTAGTCAGACACAATTTGAGCAATATACCGTAGCGGCTCCCGATAATGCTTTATGTTCATCGTTACTTTATCCTGCTGAATGGTTGACTGATATCACGTTGATTGATTTACCGGGCTTAGGCAGTCAATCACAACGTCATAGCGAGTATACTCACGCCCAAATCAGTGCGGCGGATACCATCATCTACTTAGTGTCACCACGAGGGCCCAGCCAAGGAGATTTAAACTTATTGCGTTTGATTAAACAATACGGCAAGCACTTAATGATAGCGGTTGCTCAATGGGATAGTATTGAACAATCGATACAGGAAGGGGAGCAAGCACCTAACTTAAACGAATGGCAAGCAAAAATTGCTCAAGAAACTGGAGTAGATTTAGTCTTAATCGGGGTGAGTAAATACGGATATGGACGCGATGCAGTGATTGGTTTTCTACAAGAAATTAAACAGCGTGTGCAATTGATTCGAGAACAGCGATTTTATGCTGAATTAGAGCCTTTATTAAACAATAGTCTTGGAGCACTAAAAGCGGAACAAACGATTTGTGCCGCCAGTGGTATAGAAGAAACCCAAACGCTACAGACAGAGTTACTCAGTCAGCGTCAAACTTTATTGGGGATTAAAAGCGATTTATACACCCGCAGTAACCAAGATCAAAATCAGCTGGAACAACAGGCCGATCACCTTGTCGTGGAAAAACGCACCCAACTTGCCACCGGATTAAATGACTTGTCACCCCTTACCCGAGAGGACGATTGGCCAGCATTTACTGAAGCCGCTTATCAACAATTAAAAACTCAAGTATTAGTCACTGCCGATGATTTAAAAGCGTTGTCAGGTAATTACGGGCAGTTAAACTTACCCGATCTGGACATTCAGCAATTCAATTTACGTCTACCATTGCCGATTAAAATCGAACTGGACAATTTTCTTGATACCAGTCGCTTAAGCTTATTACAAGTTGAATTAGAACAAAAACAACAAATGGCAGACAGTGAGCTTACTAAAATTAACAGCTTACCTGTTGTAAATATTGAAGGAACTTTACAGCAGATTAGTGAGTTACGCGCTGAACGTAGCACAATTTCTCAACAAGAATTACCACGCATTAGCCCAGATCAAATAGGTGGAGAAGATGGGGCGTTACTGGGTAAAACGATTGGTAATGCATTGGATGTGGCTTTTATTGTTTTTGAAGGGCCTGCTGTAATACTTAAAGCCTTATCCATGTTAGGCAAAACTACGAAAGTAATACAAACTGCCGGTAAGCTTTTACCAGTGATTAATGATCCTCGCTTGGGTTTTTTAGAAAAACTCTCTTTTAGTTATTGGGGCGAACAATTAGGTAGGCACTATGACCAAAATACACAAGGTCTTGGAAGGATTGATCCTCAAGTCGAAGCGGAGCGAAGCAGACTATTACAAGAAAACGAAAAACAAATTGCCGCTCAACGTGCAGAATTACAAAGATTAGAAGATTTAAAGCAACAACGTGATTATAGTAGTTGGGCATTAGAGCAAAATCAAAAAGAGCAACAACGACTTAACGCTAATATTCAAGCCTTGCAAGCAAAAGCTGAAGCCTCGCATCGCGAAGCCGAAGCAGATGCTATACGTCAACAGCAGGCTCTATTTGATAGTTACCGTCAGCAAATTATTAAGCAAAGTCTGGTTCATTTTGATCAACAAACTCGCCCGATGGTTGATTTACTCCGCACTACTTGTAAGCGATATTGGCAAGAACAGGTGGAAAGCACTTTAGCGCAACGCTTACAAGCGATTGATAGCTTAAATCAACAATTACAACAAGCACCTGAACAAAAACAACTTACTTTGACGGTCTTGCAAGACCAAGAAACGCAATTACAAACGGTGTTAAATTACTTAAGGGAAGGTCGTTATGTCGCTTGAAAAGTTGCTGAATTATTCAGTTGATAATACGGTAATTAACAATTACCTGCGCTTATTGGCCCTGCGACAAGTTCAATTGGAAAATCAAGTGGAACGTTTGAATGCAGACATACAGCGCCAAAACTTTCAACAAGCAGAGTTAGCCTTGTTGCGTAAGGAGCAACTGCAGCCATTACCTCTGATGGAGAGTATGACCGTTGAGCCAGAACTTATGGCTAGATTACTTGGGTATCTACCGGCAATTTTTCCACAGTTTTGGAACCGCGTTAGCCCTAACGAGTTAGCACAATTGCTGGGACTAAAGGAAAAACCCATGATTCCATCGCCGTTTTATTATCCTAACAATACCGCCATTGTGCATATTATGCAACATATCATAGCGCTTCCTCATCAGGAGCAAATAGTGATTGAAGACGTCTGTCGTCACTTAAAAAAACGCTACAACCTGCCGTTGCATCCCATAAGCAATTTTTGGTTTAATAGTTTTAATCAAGACCCTATAGAGATAGTCGTAGAGTAACGATCATGAACATTAAAAAATCACTCAAATGCTGGTTAATAAAGCTATTAAAAAATGATGCTGAAGTGCAAGATCTCGTTCGCGATATAGCAAAATCAGAAGCCCTCTTAAAAATAGAAGCAGTCGCACCTGAACCCCTTGTTACGATTGAACTTACTACGCCAGAACCTATCAGGGATACATTAAGGCAACAGCTAGCCGATGATTTAACGCTACTTAATTTATTAGCCAATGACGAAATATTACGAAATGATTGGTTGGGCATTAAACCCGCCAGTGAAGGTGAACAATTACGTCAATTATTGGCCGTTGCCGCGCAATGGGAGCGTATTTTGGACTTATGGGGTTTTATTGCTAATCGTTGTAAGCAAGAGCAACGCCCAGCAACCAGTGCGGAACAGCACTTAGTTAGTGCCAGCGTGGCTATTCATAATCTGATATGGAGGAATAAAGCGGCTAGTGTATGTAACGCCGAAATAAACAGCATTTATGATTATGAACAACATGAACGCGGCAACATAAAAGGCGATAAGGTATGCGAACAATGGTTGTTGGGTTTAAAAAATTCCGCTGGGCAATTACAAAAAAAACCGCTAGTAAAAACCCAATAAATAGCTTTAGCTAGTTTCCCGCTTTAATTATTAAACACACAAACTCATCATGACCACAGCAATATTAGACAGATTAAAAGCTAACTACTTAACGCAACAGTTAAATCAATCATCCAGCTTACTCGATAAGGGTATGTTTTGGTGGGTGGTGAATGCTGCGGATGTTTCAAAAAAACTGATGCTGTATGACACGCAAAGCGGTTTATTGTGGGATGCAAATCCAGGCTTAGTTACAATCTCTTCACTGGAGGACGGCAAAAAAGAAGCTAGTGCAATGACACTGGGGAAATTAAAAGGCTGGGTCTTACCCTCACAAAGTGAATTATGGATTATTGCGGGTAAAAATGGTTTTCCATTACATAGTGGATCGAATCGAAGAATTCAAGAGCAATACAATTGGCTTTGTTCTAGTGGAAAAGTTGATATGGATAACAACAGCTTGAGTTCTTCTAGCAGTGGCTATATTTTCTGCTGCAATCGTCGTGTCGCCCAACAAACCGCCGAACAATTTATACAGTTCTGCTTAAATCAGCAATGGGATCTTATCTCTTGCGAGAACCCAAACATCAAGCCACTATTAAGTAGTTTTTCGTCCACACCTAAATTATCTGAACTCTACCCAAACATTGATTATCTTCGCGCCCGCTTACCACAATTAGAAAGTGCTCAATTCACTGATCCCGCTAAAGGTTTATGGGAGTTTTTGGGGATGGAGGCTAGTACTTTAACAACTGACGGTTCACGTGCACGCAACCCCGCGCAGGATGTGCGTGATTGGAACGTAGCGATTGATTTTGGTACCAGCAGTACGGTAGTGGCTTATTCTGAAAACGGACAAGCCAAGTTATTACGCATTGGTGTAAAAGATTTTTGGGTGGCACAACAACCCAAAGATTATGAAAATCCTACTGTGCTGGAGTTTATTGATTTCCAAGCCTTATTACACGCATGGCAAGAAGAAGCCTATCAACCCTAAGTATCGTGGGATGATATGCGTTGTTCACATGAAGCCTTAGGCAATCTCCGTAATAATGAAACCGATGCCTCTGTTGTTGCCAGTATTCTAGGCAAAATTAAACAATGGGCGTTGCGTGAAAATGGAGATATTGAGACCATTATTACTGATAAAGCCG
>CAIQNQ010000023.1 GCA_903873165.1 uncultured Methylococcaceae bacterium
ATAATTTCACATAAGCACTATGATTGTATCCTTTACTGTATCTAATTTTCGTTCATTTTCTTCAGAAGAAACGTTTTCTCTTATCGCGAGTAATCGTTTGTCAGATAGTCATCGAGATCACACTTGTTCTGTTCCTGATTCGAAAGAAAATGTCCTTAAAACGGGGGTTATTTATGGTGCGAATGGTGCCGGTAAGTCAAATCTCTTTAAAGCCCTTAAATATCTAAAGTCCATAGCCTTAAAGTCTAAGAAAAAACATAGTGGAACAGGTCGCGAAAAATTTAAATTTGCGGCTGCTTCTAATGAGTCTTCAGTTTTCGATTTGTTATTCGTTGCTAATAATAAGCTGTATCGTTATGGGGTAAAGGTTGACGATCATAAGATTATAGAAGAATGGTTTGTACATATTGTCGGCTCTAAAGAAAAGCGGCTTTATGAGCGGGTTACTGATGAAGATGGCCAAGTAAAAATTGATGCATCGGGTTTAAAATCTTCAGGTGATAAGCTGCGTGCCTTAGCCACTGTTGGTGGCCCACAAAATCAATCGTTTTTAGCGACCATTCAGGCCACATTAGATACCATTGATTTTGGAGAGCAAATCTCAGATGTTATTTCTTGGTTCGACGATAGCTTGACCTTAATTGCACCCGACACATCTTTTAGTTCTTTAGGTCAGTTGCTAGACAGTGATCTAGATTTCTTAGAATTTGCCGGCAACTTTTTAAAGTCGGCTTCTACAGGAGTGGATCATTTATTAATTCAAAAAAATGAAATCACCGAAGAGGAACTTCGGCATTTATTGGGTGAGCGATACGCTGCAAAACTCCTTGATGATATTTCAGAAGATAAAGACAGTGTTGCTGCCATACCGCTTAATCAAGACATTGAGTTATTGGTAGAGCGAACTGATGAAAATCATTTTTATCGCGTAACCATTCAAGCCGCTCATAAATTTCAGTCGGGTAATGTGGTTTCTTTAGATTTAACAGAGGAGTCTGACGGTACTCGACGCTTACTTAATTTGTTGCCTGCGTTGCATTTTCTACGTACTAGCAATGCCGTTTTTTTTATTGATGAGATTGATCGTAGTCTGCATCCAAAGCTAGCCTGGGAGTTTTTAGAGTTTTTTCTTAAATCATGTCAAAGCGGACAGCATCAAATTATTGTTACTACGCATGAATCTAATTTATTAGATTTAGATTTATTACGTCGTGATGAGATATGGTTTGCAGAAAAAGATCCTTTAGGCGCGAGTCATTTATATTCTTTATCTGACTTCAAAATACGCACCGATCTTGATATTCGTAAACATTATCTGCAGGGGCGCTTTGGAGCTATACCTTTTTTGAGAAACTTAACCGGCTTAATTGAAAATGAAGCGGTAACATAATGAGTCTTCTCGTACTTAAGCCTCGCCCCTTAGCGAGAGACTCTGGTAGTTTACGGGATGATCGATTATTTATCGTCGCCTGTGATGATAGTTATGCGCCAAAACAATACTTCAATTTTTTCCAGTTACCCAGAGTGCAGGTATATGTGGTACCAACACCGATTAATAACAACCGCTGCCATGCGATAGATGTTCTGGAGCGTTTGGAGTCAATCGATTTTAGTGGTGATGACGAACGTTGGATGCTTCTTGATACGGATCATTATGATAAGGGGACCCACCTACAAGAGTTTACTCGAATTATTAAAGAGGCAACTGAGAAAGGAATCGCCGTTGCTTTAAGTAAGCCTTGTTTTGAACTTTGGTTATTACTTCATTATGTCGATGAAGGTTTGGTTGAAACACTTATTGATGCATCAGCTGTTGAATTCAAGTTACGCGAGATACTGGGAGAATACAATAAAAGGAATTTAAAGGTAGACCATTATCCGCTTGAATCAGTAGTTAGCGCATTTCAACGAGCTAAGGCTCTTGATGCTATAACTACTGGTGGCATGATTCCACTATCCAATACAAGTCGTGTTTATAAGCTTTGGGAGGTTATTATTAAAAATGCACTTCCGTCTCAATTGCCTGTTGAGTTTCAAAACTTACTTTTTTAGTTTGATCCTCTGAAGAGGATTGTGCCTTTAGCCCTTTAGCTACGGCCGCATTCATGTCGTCAATTGTTTTTGCTGCACCTTTATAATTAAGGCACCCTGCTACCGCATTGAGTGTTGATTTTAAAAAAGGTGCTTTGGACTTTAATAATATGCCATCACCTGTGTCAATAACAATCAATTCTTGGCCTGCTTCCCAGTGGTACGAAGATCGTATATGTTTGGGTATGATAATTTGGCCTTTACTAGAAAGTTTGGTTGATTCCATAATCATTGCTTATGAATGTAAGAAAAAAGTAAGACTCTAGGGTGGATTAGACCTTTTGTCAACCTATATAAATTAAAGCCTGTGTATAAGGAGAAGTGATTACGATGGCGCTAAAGACGGCGATACCATTCTACAGATTGTCGGGATAGGGCCGGCTACGTCAACCCCTGCGTCGAATACAAACACGGCTCCAGCTACAAGTTACAAATCCAAGTAAGTAAATACCTTAATAAAATCCGGTGCATTAGTGTTGAGGGTTAGACGCTGCCTTTGATATTCAATGCGCGTGGTATTGTACGGGTAGTTTTTGTGGGGTAAGGCGGTAGCCCATAGCGTGCAGAATCGCGTTGACGGTGCCAAATTGCGGATTGCCGTTTTCCGATAGCGCTTTCTGTACTCCTTTGCGGCTCAAGCCAGACACTTCAGCGATTTTGCTAACGCCTTTCACGCGACAGACCACGCGCAGAGATGACATTAGTGAAGCGGTATCTCCGCTCTCGGCGTATTCATCAAACAGAATGTTTACATAATCATCCACTTCTTCAATTTCACCAATCATTCTATAGTTGTTCATGGCTTAGATACTCTTTCCAATAGGCTTTCGCCTGTTCAATGTCTTTGCTTTGACTTTCTTTGTCGCCGCCACACAGTAGGACAACGATGTGGTTATCCTGCTCACCGAAATAAACCCTATAGCCCGAGCCGAAAAATAGCCGCAATTCGCTAACACCTTCACCTGACTAAAATTCATTGAAAGCACCATATTCATTATGCTTTTGGTGATGGAATTTTCAGGTCTTTGCATATTTTATTCACGAGAAAACCGTCAATTTCACGGTGACGAGGAATTGCTGAAATTTTGCGTTCCACCGGGTTAAAGTAAACCGTATGGTTACCACCTTCTCGGATAAAACGACATCCCTGAGCTTCAATGTAACGAAGTAAATCAAGACGTTTCACGCAATTAGCAAAAATGGTTCGCGAATAACATCTGCACCTTGTAATTCTTCTTCTGCAAGTGAACGATTTACTTCCAAAATGAGAGCTACAGCTTCTTTAAGGTTGGCACGTGCTTCTTCAAGTGTTGCACCTTGTGTATTAGCACCCGGTAATTCTTCTACGAAAGCGATATAACCTTCAGGAACTTTACGAAAAACAGCCGTTAATTGAGCTTGCATTGTTTATACCTTTGCATTAATTAATATTGACATCCTTCCCTATTTAAAGAAAAGGGATTTCTAGCTTCAGAGCGAAAGCGCATGTTATCACGTTATAAAATTAACATTATGACCCATTTGAGGCCGTTTAGGTAATGGAGCAATCCTATACAACTCCGTTAGTTTACAGCCCATTAGCGTAAAATAAAAAAGGCCGCATTAGCGGCCTTTTCCGTAGAGCCTAAGGTTAAACCGCCTGGCCTTTTCTTAACAGACTAAAACCAGCCAAAGCAGTACCAAACAACCAAGCTGCGGCAGGAACCGGTACAGTAGGTGCTATCGGCGACATTCCAGAAGAAAGTTGAACTGAATGATAATTCGCGATGCCAC
>CAIQNQ010000024.1 GCA_903873165.1 uncultured Methylococcaceae bacterium
TTAAAGTTGAGTTGCACTATTTGATGCTGTGGCGGGAGTAACTGGTTTAAAAAATCAATTAACAAATCCTTACTGGCTTCTTCACCAAAGAGTTTTTTAAAGCCGAAGTCTGTGTAAGGATTAAAGTATTTGCTGATCATACAGGGCGAGGTAAGGGGTTAAAAACTAGGCTCATCATAGCATAAAAGTTAATTATCACGGCTTATGTATTAAGGGCTTTGGCGGGACGGGATACTGGTCCTGTCATTTAACAAATACGGGCATCTCTACGGTTTCATTGGCTTCAGGTGATATATTAACCTTATCGCCCATCCCCGAACCTTGGGCAGGTATCTATGAAGTGTCTTATTTGAAAAATCCCCCAGTAACATTCTACCAAACTTGGTTTTGGCTATTACCTGGTATTATATGGGGGACTTTAATGTCGTTGTGTGGCTATTTACTAATTAAACGCACTTAGGTAAGACGCAATAATAAAACCCCGTTTAGTTGGAGTAAAATAGCTTTAGCTCTTTTACAGACAATAGCTGAAGCTATTGCGCTCCTGTATTTATAACAAATTGTGTTTTATTTAACTATTTTATTTTTTGTTCTTTTCATTCGGTTTATTTGTACCCGAAGAATCTGTTGAAGGCTCACTCGGCTCAGCATCGTCGATAATTGCATTAGGTTGATCATTTGGTTTTGGTGTATTTTTATCTACATTCTTAATCAAATCAGCAGCGGTAGCATCATTAATTTTATCAGAGCTAATTTTGTCTGAACTTTTATTTAAATAGACTGCAATCAATGACTGCTCTTTAGCAGAATCTGCTAATCCCCACGTATTTTTTATCAGTCCTTCCATGATCATTGCGTAAACACACGCCTCGATGGACTCAAGCACAGCCATTTGAGGCGGTTCATTACTTGTGATACCCGCTTCTAATTCTAATAATCTTTGGTAACTAACAAAGCGATATAAACCAGAATCCAATTGCATAGACAAAATAGTTTTACGACTGTCCACATGAGTCAACACCTCACCATTCTGAACCGCTACAGCCCTTAACATAGTAGTTACTGTATCTCGGCGAAACTCGGTAGAACCGCCAAGGCCAAAATACCTTGCTCCTGCACCACCTGTTAACAAATTAGTTTCATAAGCAATGATACCACCCTCAAGCAGTACGGGTGCATACAACATCGGTGGCAAATTAAATGCTTTATTTTGTACCCGATTTTTTTCAGGAAGATAGGCCTCACGCGTTTGATTTATGATTTTTCGTTCGTTCATCAAATCTGTTAAACCTTCACGTTCAAGTACAGTAAACCATTTACCATTGCCTGCCTCAAGCAATGCTCGCATTAACATTGAGGTACCACCTTGACTTACTGCAGTTGAATATTGGGTAATAGTATCATTACTTTTATATTGTCCTGTTTGATCACGAAACTTATATATCGCAACCACAATAGGTTTTTTAGGTGGCGGTAAAGACCTTAATAAATCAGATATTTGTGAGTGATAATCCGTAGTCGCTTTATCTGAATTTATGGGTTGAATATCAGTAGAACATGAATCTAAGAATGCTATGAAAATAAATCCAAAAAAAGCATTTATATATTTATTCATTATTGCGTTAAATAAGGCACAGTAAAAGTTGTATTAGAAATACCATCTGAAATTGTCATTGACATACTACCATCCACAGGCTGAGAAGTTGTCAAAGTGTAACCGCCCCCTAACGGCACATCAACACCTGGTAAAATTGTACCTGTAGTAGAGTCAATAATTGAATTTTTTATAGCAGCCACTTGCGCACTAGTCACTGAAGATAACAAAGCAGTTTGAATTTTAGCTGCATATTGTTGTAAAGCTGACTGCGTTGTTTTTGGGGTAGTAGGTACAACTGGGGCTTTATAACCATTTTGTGCAGTAGCTGCATTTAATAAATCAGCACCTTTATTAGGATCACCTCCTATAAAACTAGGATCAGCAAAGTGATGGACAAGTTCGGTTGCTAAAACACGACTACTGAATAAAATAAAAATAACAAAAAAACTAAATCTCACTTTATCCCTTCCAAATCATGTAATGAATCATTATTATCTAAAATATACTTCTCAATAATTTGTCTCGCTTCTTGGGCTTTTTCTTCTATTAAGCTGGGTATAAATCCCACTCGACTTTCAAAAACCACTTCATTATCAATTTCTATCCAAACGACATTACCAGAAAAATTATCTGGACGTTCTTTTACAGAGATATTACCGGAGAAAATGGGTAATTCCCAACCACCCACTAAATTGTCGTAAAATAATTGACCCACACGAGAAATAACTTGGTCTGATATTAAGCCATCAATTAAAACATCTTCCGCAGCCTTGCCTAGGCAAGAAGACACCATTAGCATAATAACTAAAGAATAATTTCTAATACGAATAGTCACAACAATCCTAAGCAAACATTTCCTAAAATTAAACCACAAAACACATTAGGTATTATAATACAATCTAGCAATAGTAAACACTTATTGCCAATTAAATCAGTACGTAATAATTATGCAATAAAGACCTAGCTAACATGATATTGAAAAATTGTTTTTTTATTAATAAATTAAACTTTTAAATAAACCAAAAACAAGGACATAAAATAAATAATAAAAAAAAACCACAACTAATATCTATCAGTTGTGGTTTTTCAAACTCTAAAAAACTTTAAAAATTCTTATTGAGCAATAGTGTAATTCATTCCAGTACCATGGGTTACCGCATTCAATACTGCATTGTCAGTAGACTGAGTTACAGTAATTACATTGTTTGAACCATCGATACCAATGTTAGCAACATCACCAACGTTACTTTGAGTCAAAGATAAAGTATTAGTTGTTCCACCATCTGCAGTTGCAGCATCAAGATTTGAACCTACAGAACCCGCTACAGCTGTAGTAATATCAGCGATATTACCTGTAGATCTGTCACCAAGACCAGTACCAGCGCCATCTGTTAATTGTGCATTGATAACTACGTTAGCAACTTGGTTTGTAGATGCTTGTACAATTGTTAAATTATTATCAACAACGTTACCTTGAACCAAATTGATTTGGTCAGAGGGTGCTGAAGTGAAGTTTAAGATACCAGCACCAGTATCTGCTTCTGTAGTAGTTGCAACTTGATAAATATCGATAGTTGAAGAAGCACCAGCACCTGCAGCAGAACCTGATGTAGATGTTTGTCCAAAAGAAATTGCATCAGCATGAACTAAACCACAAAATGTTGATAAAACAGCTACCGCTAAAATATTTTTTCTCATTTTTTTTCCTTTTTAAATTTTAATTGTAAATAAAAGTGTAAAACATTACCTGTGTAAAAATCATCCAACTAAGAATTCTGGTACCTTTAAATCTTAATCTGTTATCACTTAAATCGATAAACAAGACCAAATTATTAGACACGTCTAATTATCACATAAAAATATTATCATTAAATTACGATATTCTTACATTTACGTGAAATGTAATTCATTTAAAGTTAATTCCACTCTTCCCAAAGCTTTTCCATGCGTTTTGCTGATATTGGATAAGCTGTTTTGAGGTGCTGTGAAAACAAAGACACTCTAAACTCCTCCAAAGCCCATCGAAAACCATTCTTTTCTGGAATAATTAAATCTTTCTTTGATTTCTTCTCGACATCTGTCCAAAACCACGCTGAATAACGATTAATATCCTGACATTTTTGTACATTGTTATCACGCTTTTCAATCCGATACTGAACTGCCTTTAAATAACGTGGTATAGCTTTTAAAGAGTTATAGGGTGTATGCCTGATAAAACCCACATAAATTAACAAGTCAAGTTGTTGATTGATATCAATAGAAAATGGGTCATTAGACTTAAAGTTTTTCTCTAAGACTTTTTTAATTTCACCATACTCTTTCATAATATCCAAAGCCAATTGCCCGACTTCATTAACAATCGACAATAGTTTTGGTTTATTTTCTTTAATGGTTTCCTCAAAGGCTTGCTGTGTACGCAACATTTTGCCTTCTAAAAAGACCCCATAAAAAATCAAGAACAACATATCTTCTTTATAAGCAGCTATCTCAGTCAATTGACCTTGGGACAAACTCGGGATTAATGGGTGCTTAGGCAAGCGATTATAGGTCAGCTCTGCGACAGCAGATTGCGGCATATTTTTTAGAATATAGGTACAATCTTTTTTAAGTTGCAGTTGTAATAAACGCATCAAACCTAACTGATGCTGTAAATCCGCTTTTTGTTGGGTGTCAAATATCCGCACACCGACCGCATCACCTTCATCTATGATGGCTGGATAGCCTATAAAAGCCTGACCTTTTTGAATAAACTGATAAGTTTCAGGTAGGTCATCAAAACCCCATTGAATATAACCCGTATAATTGAGCTCATCAGTAGCAATTTGATCAAAACTATGCTCGGCTTTAATGGCATGTTTAACCTGGAGTTTTTTTAAGTCCCTCCCATAATCCAGCAACTGACCTTGATCATCCACCACTCTAAAATTCATTTTTAGATGGTCTGTTAAGGTTTCAAAACTCCACTCATTCAACGGAATCGCCTCACCGGTTAACTTTCTTAAACGATAGCCTAGCCACTCTTGTAATAAACCCTTAAAATCTGGCTCAATCTCTAAACACTGCTTAACCATTTGCGGCACTGGCACAAAATGTTTTCTAATATTTTTAGGAAGTGCTTTAACTAAAGCAATACATTTTTCTTCTAATAAACCTGGCACTAGCCAATCAAAGGCCGTGGGTGTTAATTGATTTAATTGGTGTACAGGGATTATAGCGGTCACACCATCTTCATCATGGCCTGGTTCAAAGCGATATTGTAGATTAATAGTGAGATTGCCAATTTTTTTGCTATCTGGAAAATCCCACTCATTAACATATCCCGCCTCTTTTTCTCGGGTTAAATCTTCTTTCGTTAAAAATAAGAATTTTGGATTCGTACGCTCTACTGTCTTACGCCAAGTATCTAACGTAACGCCACTTATTATTTCTGCGGGTAATTTTTGATCATAAAATTGATATAACCATTGTTCATCTTCGACCAAATCGACTCGGCGGCCTTTATGCTGAATCATGCCCACTTCTTCTAAGAGCTTTTGATTCTCTCTATAAAACGCCGCATTGCTATGATATTCGTGATCCACTAATGCTGATCTTATAAATATCTCTCGTGCCGCTTTAGGATCTACATGATCATAAGGAATCTTTCGACCCGCTTGTAAGGTTAAGCCATATAACAAGGTTCTGGCTGACACCATGCAACGCGCTGATTTCTTTTCCCAATGCGGATCATAGTAGTTATGTTTAACTAAATGTCCTGCACAATGCTCGATCCATTCTGGTTCAATCCTTGCTACATTACGCGCATACACTTTACTGGTTTCGACTTGTTCCGCCGCCATAATCCATTTGGGCTTCAGCTTATGCAAGCCAGAACCAGGAAAGATAAAAAATTTTAGCCCACGCGCACCCAGATACTCATATTGCTCATGCCTAAAACCTATATTGGATAACAAGCCCGTCAATAAAGCCCGATGAATCTTTTCGTAGCCCGCATCGTCAGTATTGGGATGCAACTTTAAATCACTTTTAATCACCTGCATAATCTGGGCATGAATATCAAACCATTCCCGCATCCTAATATAGGATAAAAAATTATCCGTACAATATTTGCGGAGTTTATTGTTCGATAGATGCTTCTTTTGCTGCTCAAACGTATTCCAGATATTCAGCATTGTTAAGAAGTCAGATTCAGGATGTCTAAATGCCGCGTGTTTGGCATCCGCTTGCGCCATTTTATCTGCGGGCTTTTCACGGGGATCTTGCACACTCAGCACTGATACAATAATCGCCACTTCCATTAA
>CAIQNQ010000025.1 GCA_903873165.1 uncultured Methylococcaceae bacterium
CACAAAGTCCTAAACCTATTAAAAAGGCCACATGATCAAAGCCCATTAAATGGACAAGCAAGTTTTTAACTGAACTATGATCAGCATTAAAACCGACATGCGCAGACGCCGGTAAAGACGTTAAAATCATTAACGTAGTGAACACTAAACCATATTTTTTTTTCATAATAAATCCGATTAAAGTTAACACATACCAACAAGGAAAGGTATTAGACTGTCAAATAACGTTTTACCATATCTTCCGCAAGTTGATCCATATCGCCAATAGCCACATTTCTACCTCGGTCCATAATGCAAAATCGATCCGCTACTTTACGGGCAAACGGTAATTTTTGCTCGACCAACAGCACGGTAACGCCTAATTGTTGATTAATCTTAGAGATCGCTTCATGCACTTCCCCTAGGTCCTGAGGATTTAATTTAGGCAATTTTACTGGCGTGCCTAATGATCGATTAAGGCGAATAATCACATCCCCAATTTCACTCACAATATTTGGCTGAATACCTTCTGTCGGTTCATCTAAAATTAATAAACGCGGATTTAATACTAAGGCGCGTCCAATAGCAAGCTGTTGTTGTTGCCCGCCTGACAAATCGCCTCCCCGTCTATTGAGCATTTGCTTCAAGACCGGAAAAATCTCATAAATATGCTCAGGAACCTTCTTTATACCGTGTCGACTGGCTGCACGCAAACCCGTTTTAAGATTTTCTTCAACCGTTAATAACGGAAAAATCTCTCGACCTTGAGGTACATAGCCAATACCCAACTCAGCTCGCTTTTCGGCTTTAGCGTTAACTAAAGATTCACCATCGATTTCTAAAACGCCTTCCCTAACGGGTACCAAGCCCATAATCGCTTTTAACAAGGTGGTTTTACCGACGCCGTTTCTGCCCATCAAACACACACAAGCCCCTTTAGGTACATCTAACTGAAAATCCCATAACGTGTGACTTTCACCGTAATACTGTTGTAAGCCGTTAATTTTAAGCATTAACCCCCCAAATATACTTGAATAACTCGCGGATCATTTTGCACTTCATCCATGGTTCCTTCGGTTAATACGGAACCTTCATGCAATACTGTTACCTTATTAGCGATAGAACGAACAAACTCCATATCATGCTCAACAACAACGATAGAGTGCTGACCTTTTAGTGATACTAATAATTCTGCCGTTCGCTCAACTTCCTGATGCGTCATACCCGCAATCGGCTCATCCACCAACATCACTTTAGGTTCTTGCATTAGCAACATACCAATTTCTAACCATTGTTTTTGGCCATGCGACAAAATACCGGCCCGATAATGATTACAAGACGTTAAGCCTATCGTTTCAATAACATGATTGATTCGATCATATTGCGTAGCGCTTAAGCGATGAAACAATGACGACCAAGTACGCTTATCCGCTTTAAGAGCGAGTTCTAAGTTTTCAAACACGGTTAAGGCATCAAACACACTGGGTTTTTGAAATTTACGGCAAATACCCGCTTGAGCAATCTCCGGTTCATCCATTTTTAGCAAGTCAATGGTTTGTCCAAAAAACACCGAGCCTTTATCTGGACGCGTCTTACCCGTTATCACATCCATTAAAGTAGTTTTTCCAGCACCATTGGGGCCAATTAAACAACGCAACTCACCCGCATCAATGTATAAGGACAAATCATTAAGGGCTTTAAAACCATCAAAACTAACACTCACATCTTCAAGATATAGGATGGGCCCATGCCGGGTATCCAGTTGCCCAAAGATATTTTCAGCAAACCCATTCATGCTGCACGCTCCTGAAGTTTACGGCGCATTAATCCAACAATGCCATCCGGTAAAAAGACCGTTACAAATACAAAGATAGCCCCTAAACTAAATAACCAAATTTCTGGTAATAAGCCGGTTAAGATTGTTTTACTAAAATTAACTAATACTGCGCCAATAATAGCCCCGTATAAAGTACCTCTACCACCCATTGCGACCCAAATAACAATCTCAAGGGAATTAAGTGGCGAAAATTCACTCGGGTTGATAATCCCCACTTGGGGTACATACAATGCACCCGCCACACCGGCTATCATGGCTGCAAACACAAATATCCACAGCTTATACATTTCTACCCGATAACCTAAAAAACGTACCCGAGATTCTTGATCTCTAATCGCTGTCACCACACGGCCTAATTTAGTATTAACCACCCAACGACTCACTATAAAAGTCGCCATTAAAGTAATACCCGTCACGCCCAATAGCACAGCTCTTAAGTCTTCTGATTGAATATTAAAACCCAGTAGTTCTTTAAAATCCGTTAAACCATTGTTGCCGCCAAAGCCCATTTCATTCCGAAAAAATGCCAATAACAACGCATAAGTTAAAGCTTGAGTAATAATTGATAGATACACCCCGGTTACTCGTGATCGAAATGCCAACCAACCAAAAACAAACGCTAAAACGCCGGGCACTAAGACCACCATTAACAGTGCAAACCAAAACTGATCAAAACCTAACCAATACCAGGGCAATTCTTTCCAATTTAAAAACACCATAAAATCAGGTAACAAAGGATCACCGTACACACCACGGGTACCAATCTGACGCATCAAATACATGCCCATTGCATAACCGCCTAAAGCAAAGAATGCGCCTTGTCCTAAAGCTAAAATACCGCAATAACCCCAAACCAAATCTAACGACAATCCTAACAAAGCAAATGTTAAATATTTACCGATTAAGGAAACGGTATAAGCCGAAAAGTGCAATGCTGAATCTGCGGGTAAAACTAAATTACAGAACGGAATAACAAAACTGACTACACCCAATGCCAGTAAAACGGACGTGGCAATTTTATCTGCGCCTAACGTTATTAATTTCATATCAAACCTACTATTGAGTTATAAGATTTCTATCACTACAGGATGAATTAAGAATCAGCCGCACGCCCTTTTTGCGGAAATAGGCCTCGTGGTCGCTTCTGAATAAACAAAATAATAAAAATCAATACTAATATTTTTGCTAACACTGCCCCCGCAAAGGGTTCTAAAAACTTATTAGCAATGCCTAATATAAATCCTGCGACTAAGGTGCCCCATAAATTTCCTACGCCACCAAACACCACCACCATAAACGAGTCAACGATATAAGCTTGACCCAAATTAGGTCCCACATTGGTTATTTGACTTAACGCCACACCCGCAACACCGGCAATACCAGAACCCAGTCCGAATGTCATCGCATCCACTCTTGAGGTAGGAATACCCATGGCTTTAGCCATATTACGATTCTGAGCCACGGCTCTTACTTCTAAGCCTAAACGGGTACGTTTGAGGATTTGTAACAATAATAAAAACACTATTAAGCAGAACACCAAGATGTAGAAACGATTCCACGTTAATGATAGAAAATCATTAATTTGCAAAGAACCGCTCATCCACTCAGGGGTGGCTACACTTCGATTTAAAGGCGAAAAAATAGACCGCACACTTTGTTGTAAGATTAAACTCACCCCAAAAGTCGCTAATAAGGTTTCTAAAGGTCGACCATATAAAAAGCGAATAATACCCCGTTCAATGGCAATACCGACCGCCGCCGAGATAACAAAAGCGACCGGAATTGATAGCAACACCGATATACCCAAATGATTAGGCAATAATTGTTGCATGACATAAGTGGTATAAGCACCCAGCATCATTAACTCACCGTGCGCCATATTAATAACACCCATCACCCCAAAAGTGATGGCTAAACCAATGGCGGCTAACACTAAGACCGCACCTAAACTTAAGCCAAAGAAGATGGTTTCTGCCGAACTGTATAACTGTAATCGGGTGTTAATATTGATTAAGGCCGCTTTAGCTGCATTTCTTACGTCAGCATCAGCTTCAGTAAAATTACCTGCTTCATCTTTTTCAACCATAACGTTTAAACGATTAACCACATCTAAACTATTTTGCGCTTTTAAAGCGTCTATCGCCTTCATCCGTAAGGCTTTATCACTGCTATTCATATCCTTTAATAGGAACACTACTTCAATAGCTTGTTTAACTTTTGGATCTTTTTCAAGGTCTAAACGGGCTTTTAACAAGTTTAAAGCACTTTCATCATCCTCATTGCCCATTGCTTTAACTGCTGCTAAACGAATGGCAGGATCTTCTACCGTCAACTGTAATTGCCCTATCGTTCTCCTTAAAGAAACCCGTAATTTGTTGGTTAAATTAATCTTATTAACCGTGCTACGATCCATCGCACCGAGAGATTCTCCCGTTAAGGCATCCCGCACATCGTATCCTTGATTATTATCTACACCGATCACTAATCTCATATCGGTTTTAAGAGTAAAAAGCTGCCCATCTAACAATGCTTGTAAAATAACTAAACTTGCACCACCATTTTCAGCCAACTGATTAATAGCCTGCTCACGCTCAGTCATTGAACCCTGCTTTAAATTGGTAATGGCCGTCATGAAAAGTGGTTGTGTCGATACATCCTGATCGCCATGAATAGCCAGCGAAAATAACAGCATGAGCAGCGCTGTCACTCGACAAGATCCTTTAATAAAATTCGCCTTCATGTTATCTCCAGAACAGCGGGTTAGCCCTAAATAAATACCGACTAACCCGCCTGATTTTAGTTTTTTAAATACTTGGTAAGCACATATCTATTCATTCAGTCCCCCTCTTTGTTAAAGAGGGGTTAGGGGAGATTTTATTAATTAAAGCCCCCTTAATCCCCCTTTTTTAAAGGGGGAGACATAAGAATGACTTAGAACACACTATTAATATTTTTGACCTGAACATTTTTTAGTTTTAGTGTTGTAGTTACCGCAGTTGATAGGTGCAGTCCAATCCGCAATAATTGGTTTACTTTCTGGTAAGAAGTCAGACCACGCATCACCATCCACTAAAGTATTAGTTTGCCAAACTGTCATCAACTGACCATCATCTTGAATCTCACCAATTAACACAGGTTTGCTGATGTGATGGTTAGGCAACATTTTTGCAGTACCACCAGTCAAGTTTGGATAATCAACCCCGATAATAGCTTTTTGAACCGCTTCAGGATCAGTTGTACCCGCTTTCTCAACCGCTTTTACCCACATATTGAAACCGATGTAATGCGCTTCCATTGGGTCATTAGTCGTACGTTTTGGGTTTTTAGTATATTCATGCCATTTCTCAATAAATGCCGCATTTTTAGTACTATCAACACTCATGAAATAGTTCCATGCTGCCAAATGACCTACCAATGGCTTAGTGTCCATTCCCGATAACTCTTCCTCTCCCACTGAAAAGGCAATAACGGGAATTTTTTCTGCAGAAACACCTTGGTTACCTAATTCTTTATAGAATGGAATGTTAGCATCACCATTAATTGTTGAAACAACCGCTGTCTTTTTACCTGCTGAACCAAATTTCTTAATGTCAGCAACGATACTTTGCCAATCTGAATGTCCAAATGGAGTGTAGTTGATCATGATATCTTTAGAAGCCACACCTTTAGATTTTAAGTACGCCTCTAAAATCTTATTAGTTGTTCTAGGATAAACATAGTCAGTACCTGCTAAAACCCAACGTTTTACTTTTAGATCATTCATCAAATAATCTACCGCAGGAATCGCTTGTTGATTAGGCGCAGCACCCGTGTA
Organism: uncultured Methylococcaceae bacterium; assembly: GCA_903873165.1. Taxonomy (GTDB): domain Bacteria; phylum Pseudomonadota; class Gammaproteobacteria; order Methylococcales; family Methylomonadaceae; genus Methylobacter_C. The sequence goes on from CAIQNQ010000025.1 coordinate 5,631, forward strand.
AAAAACATTTTTAGAAGACTCTTCACCTTCATATTGCACAGGGTAAAACAACAAACCATTTAACTCTTCTATTACGGGTAATACTGATTTACGTGATACAGAAGTCCAACAGCCAAAGATAGCCGATACTTTATCTTTAGTTAATAATTCGCGAGCTTTTTCAGCAAATAATGGCCAGTTAGATGCTGGATCAACCACAACCGCTTCCAATTTTTTACCTAATAAACCGCCTTTTTTATTTTGCTCATCAATTAACATCAACATGGTATCTTTCAGTGTTGTTTCACTGATCGCCATAGTGCCTGATAAAGAATGCAAAACACCCACTTTAATCGTGTCTTCAGCTCTAACAGTACCTGTTGCTACTGTTAATACTGCCAATGCACCCACAATACTTAATTTACGTAATTTTGTAGAAATTCTGTTCATAGATTTATCCTAAAGTATTAAATGAAGATTAGATTTGCCATTGAAAGCCAAGTAATAAAGAACTCTCTTTGTTACCTGCAGCCGCAGATGTATAGTTAAGTCCTTTAGTGACGATATCACCGTAAATGTAGTTTAATGAAACCACTGCATTATGACCATCAATGACATAATTAATCCCTGTTTGATATGAATTACGATTAGAACTGCCCGTCGGATTAATATTCACATAACGTACATAGGGTTGCACAAAGCCATAACCGAATTTTTCTGGAAACATATACATACCGCTTACATCATAGGCTTGACCAGCAAACATATTGAAGTTAGGTCTTAAATCTTTAGCATCTTTAGTGATAGGTTGATTTGCTATAGTATTATAGTTACCAATACCATAGTTTTTATAATCCCCTTCCAGAGTCAATACCGCTTTATTAGGTAGGATTTTTTCCATTAATACATCAACACCAGTACCTCTAAAATCGCCGGAAACGGCTGGTAGGTTCACAGTCTTATCAGCACTTATATAAGATCCAAGACCAGCACCTTGGCTTTGGTATTGATTATTGAAAGACACCGTTAAGATATCGCCGCCTTTACCATAATATGTACCAGAGGTGTAATACCCTGGATTTTTTTCTACTTCCCAAAAGTTATACGATATTTTTTGCGCATAAGTAGGATTATCTCCTGAGTTTGCGCCTCCTCTTAAACCCCGGAAGAAACCAAAGGCATATTGCAAACGATCACTAAATGCTGCACCCCAAATAGTCGCACCATCATCACGACCATAAGACCCTGCAGAAGTACCATTGCTTTGAATGGTTAAACTATAGTCAGCGGGTTCAAACGGTGTACCTGAACCAAACGTCTGATAAATACCACTATAAAACGGTCCGTTCATTTCCCGACGTTCACCAGGTACTAACATACGACCGACCCAAACATTGGCATAATTGTTATATTCGAATTTACCGATAGCATCTAAAATCCTGACTTCACCGCCATTGTTAGCCGTCTGAGCATCAGTGTTAAATTCAACTTTCAAATATTTATGAAGTTGGCCCGCAAAATACAAACGCGCATTATCTAAGGCAAAATTATTACTCCAATCTTTATTTGCCGCTGCAGATTCAGTCGCAGTAAAACTACTACGTAAGCCTAATCCGACGCTCACCCATTTGGTGTCATCAATTTTAAAAGTAGCACCTGCATGCGAATTGGCCATATGACCCATAGCAAGCACAGACATAATTGCAGTGCAAAGTAGCCGTTTGTTAAAACCGCTTTCAGCATGGTTAATATAACTTTTCATCTATAATCCCCTTTTTGATCAGCTAAAATATGTGCAAACGCCTAACAGCGATGCCGCCAAATCTGGCAGGGTCAATTATTCAGATTCAACGTTATCTGCACAATCCGTCAGATGACTATCAGTTATTTGACGTATAGTGAGGCACAAGTTGTTGTCTTACAATGTATTTACACTTATTAAGGGGATAAAATGACTTTGCAAAACGCACCAAAACACATCAAGGCACTGAGCATTTTGATCATAGCTTTACTGAATACAAATACTGTTTCTGCTGCGCTTATAGACGCCAATGCAGTAAACGCCGTCACTAGCATTAATTTTAGTGTCGATGCAAATCACCTAGAACAACTTAAACTTCCGGTCACCGCAACACAACTTTCTGAACGAGTTATCTCAAATTTAGCCGAATGGCATTACCCTATTAAACTGGCTGCACCCGATGCATCACATAACTTAGTAGCAAGTCTAGGAGAAATCAGTTACGAAAGTACGCCGGTTGGCTTCTCTTTTTCTCGGGGTAACTCAGATCCCAGATCGATGGAATTTCAAAAAGCAAATGTATTACCCATCACCTGTACCTTAACAACTAAGGGCACCACACTACCGCCCATTACCCATAAAATGACTTTTAGTATGGAAGCATTTTTCTCTGGATTTACAGACGCGCATTCCACCGAAAAATTAGTGGATCAAATAACCACGACCTGTTTTAACTTATTGGATAATTTAAAAACGCCGTTAATCGACAAACCGGCTCAAACAACCGCTTTTAAACCGGCTTGGCTACCCAGTGTACAAGTCGTCGTTAAACCCGTGGCCCCTAAACCGGTTAAACCAAACATTACGCAAACCGTTAATCCCGCACCGGTTGCAGAAAAGCCTGTAAGTAACCCAACACCCGTCATCGTTAAAACTGAAACTACTGAGGAAGCCAGCGGTGACGACGTTGACAAAGAATTAATTATTAACAACCAAGGCTCACCACTCACGCTCCATCTAGGGCATGAACGTCGTTAAACCGTGAAAACTGATATCCATCAACATGTCACCAATATTCGCCGTGAATACAATTCATTTGTTGCCAATGAAACAATGGAAGACTACGCCTTACGTTATGCACCGCGTAGTTTTAGAAAATGGTCTGAATTTGAAGTAGCAAATGCGGCTTTAGGATCAACAGCCTTTTTAGTTCTGGAAGCCATCGGGGGGTTCTTATCGATCAACTATGGCTTCACCAATGCAGTTTGGGCTATCTTGGCCGTCGCCTTGATTATTTTCATTACCAGCTTACCCATTAGTTATTATGCCGCCCGCTACCATATCGATATAGACTTACTCACTCGAAGTGCTGGCTTTGGCTATATTGGATCAACGGTCACATCACTTATTTACGCGTCTTTTACCTTTACGTTATTTGCCCTAGAAGCGTCCATCATGTCTTTGGCGCTAGAGCTTTATTTTCATATTCCCCTCGCTATAGCACATGTTGTGAGTGCCGTTTTAGTCATACCTTTAGTGACTTTTGGTATCACCACCATCAGCCGGGTTCAATTATGGACCCAACCTATTTGGATCATTTTATTTATAGCGCCCTATATTGCCATTGCCATACATGAACCTAAGGCAATAGAAACGTTGACCCAGTATTTTTGGTCAACGAGTACTGGAACAGGTTTTGATTGGATGTTATTTGGTACGGCTGCGACGGTAGCCTTTTCAATGATGGCGCAAATTGGTGAGCAGGTTGACTTTTTAAGGTTTATGCCTGATAAGACACCCGAGAATAAGGTGCGTTGGTGGTTAGCATTATTAGCAGGCGGCCCAGGTTGGGTTGTATTAGGCGCCATTAGACAAATACTGGGAGCCTTATTGGCAGACCTAGCCATTCGACACGGCATCAGCACAACACACGCCCACGAACCCACCCAAATGTACTTAACCGCTTATGGCGAACTTTTTGTTAATCCCAAACTAGCCATAGCAGCGACGACGCTCTTCGTCATCATCAGCCAAATTAAAATCAATGTAACCAACGCTTATGCCGGGTCTTTGGCTTGGTCTAATTTTTTCTCAAGAATCACGCATAGCCACCCTGGTCGAGTGATATGGTTATTATTTAATGTCTTGATAGCGCTTTTACTGATGGAGTTTGGGGTATTTAATGCCTTGGAAAAAGTCTTGGGCTTATTTTCACACATGTCAATCGCGTGGATTTGTACGATTGCCGCCGAGTTAATGATCAATAAACCCTTAGGTTTAAGCCCTAAAATCATTGAATTTAAAAGAGCCTATTTACCCGATTTAAACCCCGTCGGCATTATTTCTACGCTAACCTCCTCCACACTATCCATACTCGCTTATGTCAATGTATTTGGCGATGTTGCCAAAGCCTTTTCTGGATTTATAGCCTTAGGACTCGCTTTTTTATTAACACCTAGCATGGCTTGGCTATTTGGTAAAAAACATTATTTAGCAAGAGACCGATATAAACATAACACGGGCAATGAGAAAAAATGTTTAATTTGCGAAAACACCTTTGAACATGAAGACATCGCTTACTGCCCAGCCTATCGAGGCTCAATATGTTCACTTTGTTGCACACTAGATGCCCGGTGTTTAGATGTGTGTAAAGTGGGCTTCCGGTTTGATGATTATTTAGGGTCTTTAGCAAAGCTCATACTGCCCTCAAAAATCACAATGTCAGCAAAGGTACGCATATTGCGCTTTGCACTGATGTTTTTATTTTTATCGGTATTAACGGGTATTTTTATCAGCATTATTTATTATCAAGACCTATTAAGCGTCCAGAATGATTTTGATGCCTTCCAATTACTCTTAAAAAACTTCTTTAAAATTTATGCTTCCTTATTAGTCTTTATTGGCCTATGTACTTGGTGGCTTATTTTAAATGCGGAAAGTCGGCAAGTAGCGCAGCAAGAAACCGCGAAACAAACCGAGCTATTGCTGCTTGAAATTGAAGAGCATGAAAAAACCGACCTTAAATTGCAAGAAACGATGCGTATCGCCAATTCTGCAAACGAAGCGAAGAGTCGATTTTTAAGTAATATGAGCCATGAAATCCGCTCACCTTTAAACAGTATTGTCGGCTATTCCTATATTTTACAAAAAGACTCCAGTATTCCTGAGCATCGTAGACAAGCTGTCGATACCCTCAAACGTAGTGGCGAACATTTATCAGCTCTAATTGAAGACATTCTTGATATTGCCCGCATTGAAGCGCGTAAGTTTGAACTCAATTATGAAGCCTTTGACTTTCATGCCCTCATTGAACATCTCGTTAATATTTATAAAACTCAAGCGGAAGACAAAGGTCTGTATTTTCGATGCCAGATCGTCAACACCCTCCCCAAACGCATCAAAGCCGATGAAAAACGGGTAGGACAAATTTTAATCAATATCTTAAGTAATGCCGTTAAGTTTACGCAAACAGG
>CAIQNQ010000026.1 GCA_903873165.1 uncultured Methylococcaceae bacterium
ATTAAGGTAACTTTGCCACCTAGCTTAGCGATATTTAATGCCACATTCCCTGCGCCACCAATACGATCTTCAATGGTTTTTACCTTAACCACAGGCACCGGAGCCTCAGGTGAAATACGCGTAGCTTGACCTGACCAATAACGATCTAACATGACATCACCGACCACAATAATGCGGGCAGAGTTAAAATCTGGCAGTTTATTTAACACTTAAGGACTCCTCGATCACTCCACACCACCAGTGACCAATTAAAATATGAGCTTCTTGAATTCTTGCAGTTACCTGAGAAGGCACATTAATTGAGTAATTGACTATCTGACTCAAATCACCACCCTCAGCACCCGTTAAACCGATAACCAGCATGCCCTTTAACTTAGCCGCTTCAACCGCTTTTATAATATTTTTACTACGCCCCGAAGTAGATATCGCAATTAAACAATCCTTCTCATTCGCTAAAGCTTCAATCTGCCGAGCATAAACTGTTTCAAATCCAAAATCATTGCTGTTTGCCGTTAAAATAGACGTGTCTGTGGTTAACGCTATGGCCGCTAAAGCTGATCGATTTTTTTGATATTGCACCACTAATTCAGCAGCAATGTGCTGACAATCTGCCGCACTGCCGCCATTACCACACAAAAACAATTTACCACCTTGCTGTAAAGTCGCAATTAACTGCTGTGCCGCTGCCTCAATGACATCCGAACAAGCCGCTAAACGTTGCGTCATTGCCTGATGGTCCTCAAGCTCAGTTAAAAATTTTTGCACACTTCTTCCTCAATCCACTCTCTGTCTTCATGTAATTATTCAGTTCCCCTCTTTGACAAAGAGGGGTTAGGGGAGATTCTATTAGATAAATCATCTTCTGACATCAACCAACTTATCTTTAGACTCTACAACTTGATCCTTAAACTGCATCGAATGCAAACGGGCATAAGCACCATTTTTTACCAATAATTCTTGATGCGCGCCTCTCTCAACAATACGTCCTTGTTCAATAACCAATATTAAATCCGCATTCTCGATAGTCGATAAACGATGCGCAATCACTAAAGTAGTTCGGTTAAGCATCACTTTTTGTAACGCCGCTTGAATATATCGTTCTGACTCGGTATCTAACGCAGAAGTCGCTTCGTCTAAAATCAGTATCGGCGCGTCTTTTAATAAAGCCCTAGCCAACGCTAATCTCTGCCTTTGGCCTCCTGATAATTTAACACCATTTTCGCCAATCTCTGTATCTAAACCCTGCTCTAATTTTGCAATAAAATCCATTGCATACGCATCAGTAGCTGCTGTTTCTATTTGCTCACGAGGCGCTCCTGCTAAAGCACCATAGGCGATATTGTTGGCTATAGTATCATTGAATAAAGTGACTTGTTGATTAACCAAAGCAATCTGATTTCTTAAGTTTGCCAACTTATAATTATTAATGTCCACACCATCTAACAATATCTGGCCTTGATGATAAGGATAAAAACGTGACACCAGATTAACTAAAGTACTCTTACCACCACCTGAAGCTCCGACTAAAGCAATAGTTTGCCCAGGCTCTGCCGTAAAATTTATATCATGCAATGCCGGCTCACTAGCGCCGTCATATTGAAAAG
>CAIQNQ010000027.1 GCA_903873165.1 uncultured Methylococcaceae bacterium
CGACGCACCTTTTTTGAACAAGTGCGAACTTTACTTCAAGTTATTCCGTTTGATAGCTGGGAACATTTCATGGCATTTATGCTGGATGGGCAGAAGAAAAATACCTAGAAAAATATATGGTTTTAAATTGGGAATTGCTGCCCGCAGACTCGTCAATTGCATTAAATTTCTGAGTTTTACATTCGATAATATACAAGCGATTATCTTTTAAAAAAGTAATATCAAGCTCATTTCTAACGGGTTTATTTTGATGTTGTCGCTCAACTTGTACACTTCGCCCAATATCTTGTATGCCAGATTGTTTTTTTATATTTAAACAAACACCCCATACATGTTGCTCCAACCAACCACCATTCACATAAAACCGAGCCTCTTCTGTAGGAAACACTAACATATTTTTATCTAAACTTATCAAATTGTTCTTAGCAAACAGGTGGATCAAATCCGATAAAATAGGGTCACTTGCTTGCTGGCGAATATGTTCAATATCCCAAGCATCTTTTAGCTGACATCGTTCACTTTTCACCCCTCGCTTGCTATAAATTTTTTCTAAGCATTCAGCACGATAAGCCATATCTGGACTGACTAACAGAACCACATTGTGGGGTTTAAAACGTTCATCCAATACAGGAGTTATGTTAGGAACTGCCTGCGCAGAAACTAAAATTAAGTGCGTATTAATGGTCAAAATAGTCATCAAATATCCAATAGCAATACAGGCTCAGAGTCATTAATCACCTCTAATGTTGAGACGTCCTGTAGTTTTTTTGTCATCGCCCTGGTGCGGGTATCCTTTAACTTTTCTAACGAACCTGAAGCCGTGGTGAGTTGTTTATGTACCAAGGCTAATTGCTCAGAATACGTGGCGAACTCTGTCTTTACTTCTGCTAATACTTTCCAGACCTCACTACTGCGTTTTTGCACAGCCAGAGTTCTAAAGCCCATGTGTAAACTATTAAGCAACGCTGATAAAGTCGTTGGCCCGGTAATGGTGATGCGATATTTACGTTGTAACAATTCAAACATGTGCGGATGCCTTAATACCTCGGCGAACAAGCTTTCAATGGGTAAAAACATAATGGCAAAGTCCGTAGTATGCGGTGGATCAATGTATTTGGTACTGATATCTTTCGCAAAACTCTCAACTACTTTTAACAGCGCGTTCTGGGCTTGGTCAATTTTAACGGTATCCCCTTCCTCATAAGCTTGCAATAATACTTGATAACTTTCTAAGGGGAACTTTGAATCCATAGGCAACCAAACCGTTTTCTCGTCACCTTTGCCCGGCAATTTAACGGCAAACTCAACATTGGCCTGACTACCTTGTTTGGTCGCTACGTTAGTTGAATATTGATCAGGTGTTAATATTTGCTCCAGGATATTGCCTAATTGATACTCTCCCAGAATGCCGCGTGTTTTAACATTGGATAATACTTTCTTTAAATCACCCACGCCTATGGCTAAGGTTTGCATCTCTCCCAGTCCTTTATGCACTTGCTCTAAGCGATCACTGACTTGTTTAAAGGATTCACCCAAACGCTTTTCTAAGGTGCTTTGCAATTTTTCATCCACGGTTTTACGCATCTCGGATAATTGCTGAGTATTGTCTTCTCGAATGGCTTTGAGTTGTTTTTCTATCGTGTCTCTGATATCAATGATGTTGCTTGAGAATCGGGCTTCAAAAGACTTTAAGCCCTCAGCTAGTTCTTGACGATTTGATTTAGCATCTGCCTTGATAGTTTCTTCAAAGCTGTTCAATTGCCTAGCTTGGGCACTGTTGTTCTCACTGATACGATTTAACACGGTATCCTGAAAGCTTTTAAGTCCATCATTCTGCTCTCTTCGGTTATCTAAACTGACCTCTCTTAACTCTTTTCTTGTATCCGAAAAGCCTTCTTTTAATCTACTTTCATGCTGCTGATGTAAGCGGATTAGCTCTTCTGTACTTGTGTCTAAGTTAGCTTTAAGTAAGGTATTGACCCGGATTAAAATCAGGATAGCGATAATGAGTAATCCGAATAGGATTAACCCAGTTATGCCTAAGATGATTACTAGCGATTCAGTCATTTGTGGTTTCCATCATGGGTTGTGTTTATTTCATAGTCTACTTGTGACTCACGCCCCAACGGTTCGCCTGCCCATGCACCCGCTGTCTTTTCAATGTTATCCATGCCTATGCGCTGTTAATCGGGTCGAAGCTTCCGCTATTTCCAATAAATAACGCAACGCGTTGTTTACCGCCTCATCATTTGGAAAAGCTTTTGCAATATCAGGTGCAAGAAGTACAACATTGGTTTCATCCTTAATACGATCTGCATATTTTCCACGTACAATCTCACCAAAATCTGACCTTTTATATTCAGGTCTAAGCTCATCCATAACGTCTAATTTACCCTTCTTCATAAATTGTCCTCTCAATATTTGTTGCTATTCGTGCCGATATGATGCGAGTTGCATCAACTCTTTCCGTGTGAGATACCGTAAGTAAGCGCCCATTAGAAGAAATGCCGAAGGTTACGAAACGTTCCTCATTTTCTGAATGGTCGGGATCACGTGCAGTAGCTGAAAATGAATCACGTAATGCACTGGCAGCCTCCTCAAAGGAAACACCATGCTTACGTTGATTCGTTATGGCTTTTTTCTTATCCCATTCAAAATACATGGTATGAATTATAGTTTGAAATTAAAATAGTTGTGCAGTCAAAATGAGTACAAAAGGTATGTACCCAACCAACTGAGTAAAAACTAACTTTTCGCAGACCCAGTTATTGAGTTATTGTGCTCAGTAATTTCCCTTGGCTATTTAGAAAACTTCATCAAAAAAACTATCCTTATCTAAATCTTTTTGCCACGTTTGATGCCTTAGAACTGAATCCAATCGCTCTGTAGATTTAAGCGCCAAGAAACGGTTGGTATCCAGCAATTCTAATTATGACCATCACCTACCCTGTTTCTGTTTTAGGTGGTCGAATAATTCGACTTTCCGGTTTACAAGACCAGCTTTCTAACATAAAGTTAATGAGGTGCTCCCAGTTGTCAAAGCAGAAGTATGTTGTA
>CAIQNQ010000028.1 GCA_903873165.1 uncultured Methylococcaceae bacterium
GATATTAATGTAGATTTACCAACACCTTCTGGGCCTAAAAGTACAATATCTTTATGTGAATTTTCAACAAGGTGTGCTACCAGATCAATTTTTTTGGTTATTTCTTGGGTAATAAAAGATTTAAAAATCAAGTTTTTTTGAAATAACGACGGTATTTTATGGTGTGAGATATTATCTTTATCTACCATAGGTATCGAGCGTTTCTTGCAGAATATCTTTATTGACTCCTATGGGTAACGTAGCTTCACCAATCTTTTTTAACAAGATAACGCGGATTTGTCCGTCTATATTCTTTTTATCTACTGACATTAAGTCTATAAAACGCTCTGAACTTAATGAGATAGGAGGTACTGTGGGTAAATTACAGGCAACAAATAGGTCGATAATACGCTTAACGTCATCATCATTTAACCAGCCCATTCTTTTTGATAAATCAGCGGCTTGACAAGTGCCAATCGCAACTGCTTCTCCATGCAAATAAGTTCCATAGCCTGCCCCCGTTTCGATGGCATGACCAAACGTGTGGCCTAAATTAAGTGTCGCTCTAATTCCCGTTTCTGTTTCATCTTCTGAGACAATTTGGGCTTTGTTTAAGCAAGATTGTTCGATAGCATAAGCGAGTGCTGTTTTATCCCTAGAAATTAAAGCCTTTATATTGTTTTCTAGCCAAACAAAGAAATTAATATCTCTAATTAATCCGTATTTAATGACTTCTGCTAAGCCTGCTGATAATTGTCTATCATCTAATGTGTCTAATACATCGGCATCGGCAATAACACACTGAGGTTGATAAAAAGCCCCAATCATATTTTTACCTAGTGGATGATTGACGCCTGTTTTACCTCCAACAGAAGAATCTACTTGGGCTAATAATGTCGTGGGGATTTGGATAAAATGTATGCCACGTTGGTAACAGGCGGCTGCAAAGCCACCCATGTCACCAATGACACCACCACCTAAGGCAATTAATGTTGAATTACGACTAAATTTATGGCTGAGTAATTGATCAAAAATAGTAGAGATATACTCTAAAGTTTTAAATTGCTCGCCATCGGGCAATATTACGCTAGCCACTTGAAAAGCAGTCAGTTGTTTTAAAACTGAATCCAAATATAACGGCGCTATGGTTACATTACTAATGACAATAACTTGTTTTGAGTTAATGTGTTGTGAGTAAAGTTCCTTTTTAGTTAATAAATCAGAGCCTATATAAATTGGATAACTACGTTTATCCAATTCAACAATTATTTTATGCATGGAACTAATATTTAGCTGATTTATATTCTTCAAGAATATGATTAACAACGGCTTTGCTTTGCATGATACCCGTATCTACAATAAAATCTGCACAAGAACGATACAGTGGTTCACGTTCTGCAAATAAAGTTTCAATTCTTTCTTTAGGATTTTCTGTTTTTAATAACGGTCTTTGGGTATCTCGTCGGGTTCTTTCAAAAATGCGATCGACCGAACATTGTAAATACACAATAAAGCCATTTTCTTTTAATAGGTTTCGGCTTTCTTCTCTTAAAATAGCCCCACCACCCGTTGCTAAAACAATACCTTTGAGTTGGGTTAGTTGCTGAAGCATTTTTTGTTCTCTGTCTCTGAAGCCGTTTTCACCTTCAAATTCAAAAATAGTGGGTATGTCGACTCCCGTACTTTCTTCTATAGCCTTATCACTATCATAAAAGGGAAGTCCTAAGTTTTTTGCTAGTTGTCGGCCAATAGTGGTTTTACCCGCGCCCATTAAGCCAACTAAATATATATTTTCTGATTTTGTCATCAATTTACCGTGATGTTTTAAAGCGTCCCTTTGTGGATATTAAAAAACGATAACAAAAGTTATCTTTTTCCTTATGAGATACGTATATTTAAATGAAAATTACAATAGTTACAAAAGAGTTTGACACTTTAATATTGTATTTGCCTGATAAAAATGTATATTTCTTCATGTCTGGATATAACGAAATAGATTACCCCAAACCATTTTATTGGCATATTATAAGATTAAAACCACACGGGTGGGAATTTTATCGTCATTCTGATTGTGATTAGAATTCAATTGCTAGCAGCATTATCTTTTATAATCTTGGGTGTTATAAAAATTAACAGCTCTTTTTTATCATCCGTATTGATCTTGCGTTTAAATAAATTTCCTATCAAAGGTAATTCTGCAAGATAGGGAACTGAGTTAGTTGTGTTTAATTGAGAACTTTCGAACACTCCGCCTAGCACTACTGTTTCTCCATCCATCACCTGAACCGTTGTTTCTACTTCTCGTTTTGTTAATGGGGGGGGTTGATTAAGTTTTTGTAGTAAATAATTAGGTTCATTTTTCGATATGATTAATGACATAGAAATACTGCCACTTGGCGTAATTTGTGGAATAACATCCAGCTCTAATAGGGCATCTATAAATTGGATATTTGCTGGTGTTGTTGCGGTGGATCCCGATTGATAGGGTTCTTGTGTACCTTGTCTTATTTTTGCACTGCATCTATCAGTAGTCATGACCCTAGGATTTGACACTAACTCGCCTTTACCTTGGTCTTGGAGTGCAGAGAGTTCCAGGTTTAAAACATAATCTGCACCTTTAGCTAAAGTCATCCCAACTTGCCCATAAGGATTGGATGCGGCCAGATCAACTAAGGCGTCATTTAAGACATTTGAACTGGTTGTGCCTCCTAATGTATTTACAGAACCCACGCCACCTGAACTACCATATTTAATATTATTGCCAGCCACTCCAAATCTAACGCCTAGTTGCTTTGCAAACGTATTGCTTGCTATAACAATTCTCGATTCAATCATCACTTGTCGGACCGGAATATCTAATTTTGAAATCAGCTTTTTTGCATCATCTAAGCGTTTGGTAGTTTCTCGAATAATTAAAGTATTCGTTCTAGCATCAACTACAGCAGTGCCTCGAGAAGATAATATTTTGAAGGTGTCCTTTTTGCTTATTTTATTGGTTAGATGCTCTACGTTATTAAAAATAGGATTTGAATTGCCTGATTCTTGAGAGAGCGTTGAAGAGGTAATTAAATTTGAGTGTATGGGAGTTAGAGTCAATGTTGATGTTGAGGATTTTTCGGTACCACAGCCACCAAATTGTCCGGTATCAAGTCCATTGAGTAAATTTCTAAAGTTTTCTGCTTTTGCGTAATTAATTTTTATATATTCTGTGACTAAAGGATCGACTTCTTCAATAGCCGCTTCTGTTTCTTGTTGTTGGGCTTTGTAATCCTTTATTTTGCCAGCAGGTGCTATTAAAGTGACTGAGCCAGATTCAAATTTTTCTAAGCCTTTTGTCATTAGAATAAAATCTAAAGCTTCATCCCAAGGTACATCGTTCAGCTTAAGGGTAATGTTGCCAGTAATATCATCTCCAGCAACTATATTTTGCTTAGTAAATTCAGCAAGAATTGCAATGACACTGCGAACGTCAATGTCTTGAAAATTTAGAGAAAGCTTTTCTCCGCTATATTTTTTGATATAACTAGCGTACTTTTGGGGTTCAATACCATGAGTTACTTCATCCGCAGAGCTTGTATTTATAACTATGAAAAATAAAATAATAAAGTAAACATGTTTACAGTTAATAGGAATAATTTTAAAGCGTGAGTTTCCGTGATTCATCATTAATATCTCATTCATTTAATAAAAGTGCTGCTTGCTGAGGATACCAAGCACCTGATTGATCTTGAAATAGCTCTTGGATATTAATTTGTTTTAGTGATATAGATATAATCTTTCCATTATTCGTGCCAAGATAATTACCTGCTTTAACACGATAAATCATGCCATCAGTGGCTTTAATTAGCCCCCATAATTCATTTTGAAATAACAAAGTGCCGCTTACTTTTAATGTGTTTAAAGGATAATTTTCAAGATTTTCTTTTACATGTTTAGTATCAGGTTGATTGACATGATTTTTTGTTAGTTTATTATTTATGTTGAGTTGTTCAACGGGTGCAAAAGGTATAAATGGGTTCCGTTGATATTTAAGTTCGGTGTGATTTTTTATAAAAATACTTCGTTTAGGTACTGGTTTATTATTGGCTGGTAATTCATTAGTCGATTTTTCTGTTAGAAAAGAGGTGATGCTTTCTATATTATCCCCACCACAACTATTGATAGTTAACGTAGCTAATAGTAAGATAAATCTGATATTCATGGTATGTCACTAGTGACGACATCAGGTAATAACAATGAAGTCGTTGTGATATCGCTATAATTAATGATGCTGGCACTCATTATTAAAATACCGCTATTGTCTTTTGATTCAATATGAATGTTATTTATTGTGGTTATATGCGTCAAAGTCGAAACACCATTAATAAAATGCTTGATTTCAGCATAGTTGCCACTAACAGTGATACTAATTGGGGTTTCTATATAAAACTCTTTAATTAAAGCACTATTGGGTTTGAATAAGAGAAACTGTAAGCCATCTTCAACGCCAATTTTAGTTATTTCTTTTAATTGATTTGCTATGTCAATTTCTTTGGGTAGTGTATTACTCAAGGCTTGTAAATCGGACTCTATTTCTGAATACTGAATGAGTGTTTGTTTGGCGTGGTTAATTTTTTGAATTTGAGTTAAATAATTTGTTTTTAGCGAATTTGTCTCAGCTTCTAGATTGCTTAAGTCAGTTATTTGTGCGTCGTTATCAATAAGAAATCCAAGTCCTATTGTTAGCAAAAATACTAAACTGATCAGCACTTGTTTAATTAAAGCTGGTGCTTTTAAAATAGTCTGCAAGATACTAGTTAAATCACTTATAGTCATACACAATATCCAAACTGGGTGTTTCTTGGCTAGCCGATAATGAAAATTGATAGCTTGTCTTAGCGGCATTGGTGTTAATTTCAATTAATATTGGCTTTTGTAACCATGGAGAACTTTCAATGGCTTGCATAAATTCAGATATTTGACTGTTTGATTCTGCGCTACCCGTAAAATTAATTTCTCGACCATTTTGAGTGATGAGTGTTAAAAAAATACCCTCAGGTACTAAGGCAGGTATTTCTTCAATCAAATATAATGTTTCTAATCGGCTTACTTGAAGTTGCTGAACTAGCTCTTTTTTATGCAGTATTAATTGATTCAATACTTGCAATTGATGCAACATATTTATTTTCGTATCAATTTCAATTGATTTATTTTTTATTAGGCTGTTAATTTGCAGTTGTTGATTTTGAGCTGTATTTAGGTAAGTATGAAATATTACAATGACTATTAAGCCCATTAATGCCGATAAAATGAGTTGATTTCTGTACTCAATTCGCTGCGTCAAATTTAAGCTATCACGCCACGGTAATAAATTTATTTTAGTAATCATCCAAAGCTTCTTATGGCTAATCCACAAGCAATTAAGAGGGCAGGTGCTACGTCGTTTAAATCATTTCTGTTGATAGAAGCGTCAACACTCATATCAATGAATGGATTGCATAGAAAAACAGGAAGCTTTAAGTTTGAGGTTAACGTTTGTTTTAATTTAGGTAATGAGGCATTCTCGCCCGCTATAAACACACTACCAACATGCGAAGAGCAGGTGTTCGATAAATTAAATATTTGTAGAATGCGCTTAATTTGGTCTGAAAGCTCTTTTAAAAAACTTGCTAAGACATCAAATGGATCATTATCCGGCAGAGTTATAGTGCGTTTTCTGTTAGTTGCACTGTCATAGGTGCATTGATAGGCCTCTTGCAACGCTATGATTAATTGTTTCCCCCCAAAATCTTGTTCACGAGAAAATAGTATCTGATCATTTTGAGTGATAAGGAATAGTGAATTAGTTTCGCCAATATTAATGATGCCAATCACTTCATTATTCAGCGTTTTTTCAACATACTCAGATAATAAAGTGCAAGCATTTTTTAAAGCATAAATGTCTATATCAATTATTTTTGCAGTAATTCCTGCGTTTAATAGCACTTGTGTTCTTATGGAAACATTTTCTCTTCTTGAAGCAACAAATAAAACATCTAATAGAGTAGCGTTTTGACTATTAACTCCTTGTATCTCATAGTCGTAATTAATGTCGTCAAGTGGGTAAGGTACATATTGTTTTGCGCTAAATAAAATGTTTTCCTCCCTATCTTCTATTGATAAATTGGCATTAATCATTAAGATTTTGGTGATTACGCTGCTGCCATTAACGCAAGTGGTGGCAAATTTATGTTTAGATTTTATTTGGTGTTGACCCAATTTTATAGCCGTGCTGATTGCAGCAATGGCTGTTTGAACAGAATCAGTTTGAATATCAGAGGGAAATGGCACAATCGCATACGCTACAACTTGGTAAGTGGAGCGTAACTTTTTCATAACTAAAAGTTTGATTGAATCTGAGTTGATATCAATGCACAACATTGATGGTTTGCGTTCATATAACCAGTTTATTGTCTTTTCAAAACTCTTAAACATGATAGATCCTTACAGAATCAGCATTTGGGTAGTATATGCGTAACGAATATATACTGGGCAAAGTCAACAAAACCCAAATAAAATAAATCTAGAGATGAGAATACGCTGATTTATGGGTGAGTATAGTCTATATTTGCAGATAGTAAGAATTAATTTAAAAAAAGTTCGAGCGGTATAAATGCGACAGTCAAACTGGCAGCTTACAAAAATGCTTTACAGACGCTGTATTCAAGGATAAAAACTATGTTTATCCATAGATTATATTGAGTACTTTAATCTGACGTTAAGACAACAGGCATCCTATATAGAAAGAAAAACATTGGGTTATTGTTAGAAGAAAGTTAGAATGTGGACACGCTTTGGATTAATCGCTATGACCACACACTCGGTGTCATGATAAAAGCTTGAGCCTACCAACATATCAGCTTTTAATTTATAGGTAATTTAAAATGATCTCTAAAAGAAAACTAATCACCTTTGATTGGGCCATAAAACGTTTACTCCGCAGTAAAGCTAATTTTGGCATCCTTGAAGGCTTTTTAAGTGAATTACTTAAAGAGGACATCACTATTTTGGATGTACTGGAAAGCGAAAGTAACAAAGAGACTAAAGTAGATAAATTCAACCGCGTTGATCTAAAAGTACGAAACCAAAAGCAAGAAATAATCATCATCGAAATACAATATGATCGGGAATATGACTACTTGCAGCGTATATTTTATGCGGTTTCAAAAACAGCTATAGAACAGATGGCAGATAATAGTTCCTACGCCAGCATCACTAAAGTTATCTCCATTAACATCCTTTATTTTGATTTAGGTAGCGGCACTGATTATGTTTACAAAGGCACCACCCGTTTTATAGGCTTACACAATCATGATGTTTTAGAACTTAATGAAAAACAAAAACAACTCTTCGAGAAAGACAGCATAGAGTCATTGTATCCAGAATATTATTTGATAAAAATAAACCGCTTTAACGATATTGCTAAAGACACCTTAGATGAGTGGATTTACTTTCTAAAAAATGAAGAAATTAAAGACAGCTTTACTGCTAAAGGTTTAAAAGAAGCTCAAGAAAAACTCAGCATCATGAAACTGCCAGAAGACGAACAAAAAGCCTACGAACACTATAAAGATGATTTACGTTACCAAGCCAGCATGTTTGAGTCTTCTTTTGGTGATGGTTATTATGAAGGCAAAGCGATAGGTATGGAGCGAGGTATGGAGTTGGGTATGGAACAAGGCATGGAACAAGGTATGGAACAAGGCATGGAACAGGGGATACAAAAAGGGTTGCGACAAGGCATGGAACAATCCATAAAAACAATCGCCTTAAAACTACTTCAGAAAGATGAAAGCCCAGAAAACATAGCTGATATCACCGGATTAAGCATAGTTGAAATAGAAAGTCTAAGATGAAAATACTTTTTGCAGGTTCTTTTTGATAACTAAAAGTTTGACTGAGTCAGAATATTGCTGGCTTATGAATTTACCAAGGATTTCTCCAAGCAATATAAATATTCCTTAGGTCAGGAGTTGCAACGCGACGCCCTGCAACGCGACGCCCTGCAACGCGACGCCCTGCAACGGGTAAGGCGGAAAGCTAATAATCGAGAGATTAATCAATATGCCAAAGCTTAAAGAAAACACTATTTTCCCAAGTCTTGACGAAGACGCAGTTATTAATGCTGGCATTGTTGCTGACACTGACACATACGAACTTTAAACGTTCTGTTGTGCTGATTCAGGCAAGGCTTGTCATTCCTGTTCGTTAATAAGTTGCATATTAATAGCGAGGTAATTATTTTGTATCTTGATGAACACGTTTTTTACTTTTAATAAATGAGTCCCAGTAAGATTATATCTCAGATTTGCTAGAAGAAAGAGATGCCTATTCATACCCTGTGAAGAAAATAGACTCAAATTAATGTAGAATAAATTTTTGTTAAAAATTCGAGGAATAAGCCATGCAAATTACTATAAATAGCTCATGGCGTGCAGTTAAATAATTAAATAGGAAGACCAACATGGGATCAATAAACCATCATAGGGCCAAACTGTTTAATATTTTGCATAAGCCTTCTCCACAAAATAAGACCGCGCGATATGTGAATTATTTTTTGGCTTTCTTGATTTTCACCAACGCCTTATGTGTTGCCCTAGAAACAGTTTCTTGGATGCAGTTTGCCTATCACAAACTCTTTGTAGGGTTTGAAATACTTTCGACCAGCGTGTTTGTAGTTGAATATCTGTCAAGGTTGTGGGTTTGTGTGGAACAAGCCCGGTTTTCTGCCCCTATTACAGGGCGAATCCGTTACGCGCTGACTCCCTTGGCCATATTGGATTTATTGGTGATTAGTACGATTTGGACTTCAGTCGATCTACGTTTTCTACGGATGGCACGGATAGTTAGGCTGCTAAGGGTACTCCATCTGGAGGATTTTGAAGAGTCCTTGCAGCGCATTGCAAAAGGACTTAGAATGCGAAAAGAGCTAATTATCGTCTCTATCACCTTGATGGTCATTTGTATCTATGCTGCGTCAGCGGTGGTTTATCAATTAGAACAAAAAGCCCAGCCCACGGTATTTACGAGTATTCCAGCAACTTTCTGGTGGGGTATTGTATCACTGACGACGGTAGGCTACGGGGATATGATCCCACAAACGCCGCTAGGCCGGTTGTTTTCAGGCTGTATTTTTGTTTTTGGCATAGGTGTGTTCGCACTACCTATGGCTATCGTAACAGCGGTCATCATAGAAGCCAGTGCCGATAATTCACTATCGCCATTATGCAAAAAATGTGGGCATCCAATTAGTGCCGAAAAAGTGGAAAAGTCATATATCGAACACCGTTGAATATAAAGTTATTTAAACATTAAAATTTAGAGCGTAAAAGGAAACAATATTGTGACAGAACAAGATACTAACCATCATCAAACGACTACCCAAGAATGCGAAAAACCCTCAAGGCATCCTCTGTCTAGCTTGATATTCTTTAGCCGATGGTTACAGGCACCGTTGTATCTCGGCCTAATTATTGGTCAATGTTATTACGTCTATCGGTTCTTTTTGGAGCTGATTGAAATATTTCAAGCACCCAACATGACGGATAACGATGCCGTCATTCTGATATTGGGTCTGATCGACGTGGTCATGATCTCAAACCTGCTCATCATGATCATTATCGCCGGTTATGAAACCTTCGTCTCCAGGCTACGGGTCGACGACCATCCCGATTGTCCAGAATGGCTCAGCCATTCCAATCCCAATATTATGAAAGTTAAATTGGCGATGGCCTTGATTGGTATATCATCCATCCATTTGCTCAAGACCTTCATTAACATAGAAAACATTGCTCCGCATGTAGCCCAGTGGCAATGCGTCATTCACAGCATTTTCTTGCTTTCGGTCATCGCCTTGGCATGGACCAGTAAGATCATGGCTGAAAGTATGGGTCAAAAGAAAAATCACTAAAAATGCTGCACTAATTTAATAATGTTAAGGGTCAATCTAATATCGTTGCAGATAAATACATGCGTCTCGGGTGCTTAAGCAAATTTTTTTAGGGACAATAAAACATTACGTATCGGTGACTAAATTATAGTTTAAATCAGTTTTATCTTTAGGTGGAGATGCGGAATTTCGGTACAATTATCCGTTTAAATTACTTAAAAATAGGAATAACATGAGCAAAATTACGATCGAACATAATCCAAGTGAAGAACGTTTAAAAGAGTTAGGGGTCGCCTCTTGGGAAATATGGGAAAAAGAAGTATCAAAGTTCCCCATTGATTTTGATGAAACAGAGTGCGCTTATGTGCTTGAGGGTGAAATTTTAGTCACTCCAGCAGAGGGTGAGCCAGTCGTGATTAAAGCGGGTGACTTAGTGGCATTTCATGCAGGTTTGGATAGTCAATGGGAAGTTGTGAAGCCGTTACGTAAACATTATAGTTACGATTTTCCTAACGGAATTTAAGCTTTATCTTCTTGTAAGTTTAAAACCTAAGATAACAAGTCAACGTAAATATTAACGATAGCTTGTTATCTTTTTTCTTAATAGTGGAAGTGAAAATTTTATTTCGGTGTTGATAACTTTAAAGCATGTCCTGAGTTAATAGTGCCCGTTCCATCGTTACCCGTTCCAATTTTTTTGCTTGATTTATGGTCAGACTCATAGGAGCTTTCGTCATTTAAATCAGGGTCTGTATCATCTTCTCTGCCGTCTTTAATTAAATATTCTCTGTTTTGTTGATATGAGTTCTTTAAGAAGTCATAACGGTCAACAGCACCTTCATTAAGAATCTTTTCATTAGTCATTAACTCATCTCTTCGATCAACAATGTCTAAAGCTTTTGTACCTGCTGTAATGGCATTAACTGTAGAGCTTCCAAAAATAGAAATGTAGGTCAGAGGATTTAAAAAAGCATCACCAATTAGACCTGCAGTATCTCTTGGTGAGCTAGGACCCCAAAATGGTAAAATGAGATAGTTACCAGAGGGTATTCCCCAGTAGCCTAATGTTTGACCAAAATCTTCTTTGTGCTTAGGTAAATCAAGTTTATTAGCGACATCCACAAAACCACCGATACCTGCAGTAGTATTGATTAAAAAGCGACCTGCATCTTGGCTACCTTGAGAGAGTTTCATTTGGAAAAGATCGTTAAAAGTAACACCAATATCATTAACATTACTAAAGGCATTGGTAATGCCATCATTTAAAAACTTTGGCGTAATAAATTGATAACCTTTTGCAACGGGTTTTAGAACGTATTGGTCAATTTTGTCGTTAAATTTTTGTGCGCCATGATTCCATCCAGACCAAGGATCAGTAGATTGTGGAGGTTTAGGAGTCGCACAACCTGCCAAAGTCATCGAAAAAATTAGGCTGCTTAATAACGATTTATTTAAGATAGGTTTTTGCAATGTCATGATTATTCCTTTCCTGAACTGATGGTTAAATGCTTAAGCATGATGGTATGCTTTTTTATTAGTGAGTGGTTTAGCCACTGCTTTATTATGTATTTTACTTACTTTAGCTTTAAGTGCGGGTTTTATTTTTTGTGCAGCACTATGAGGTGCTGGTTTTACAGCCTTACTAGCTGGTGCTTTAACTGATTTAGCATGAATAATGTGTTTACTAATGGCTACTGATTTAGCACTATGGTGCACATTATGTAAGACTGGGGTGGCAGGGTGTTTATGTTTATGAATATATCTAGGTATAAAAACGGGAGTTACAACATTAGGATTACTTGAAGCAAAGTGACCGCAACCCAGTTGGTAGGGTGGTGTGCCCGCATCATTATTAGGTATTGTCGTAATATTAAAACCAGAACTGATAAAACTATTGGCAAAGGCGTTATTCATCATTGATATCATTAATTGATAACGTTCTGGACTGGTCTTGCCTCCTAAAACAACGCCAATTAAACGTCTGCCGTTTTGAGTAGCGGATGAAATTAGATTATAGCCAGACCCACAGGTAAATCCTGTTTTCATGCCTTCAGCACCAGGATAGGTGGCGGTAAATTTGTTAATTGCTCTTAATTCATGGCCTCTAAATATAAAGTTAGGAGCAGAAAAATATGGGTAGTACTCAGGAAAATTTCTTTGAGTTTTCCATGCTAATAGGCCCAAATCACGTGCTGTGGTTACTTGCCATTGATTGGGTAAGCCGGTAGCATTCATAAAATGGCTGTTGTACATGCCTAAGGCATGAGCTGTTTCGGTCATTTTTACGGCAAAATTTCCTTCGGTTCCGCCCACACCTTCGGCCAGCACTACTGCTGCATCATTTGCAGAGCGGGTAATCAAGGCTAAAATTGCGTCCCTGACGGTAATGGATTCCCCCGTTCTTAAGCCTAATTTACTGGTAGGTTGGCTTGTTGCATAGGCAGAAGCTTGCAAAGTGTCATATAGCTGAATTTGATTCGTTTTAAGTGCTTCAAACGTCATATATAAAGTCATCAATTTAGTCAGTGAGGCTGGAAACCAAGCGTTATTAGCATTGACTTCATGAATAACATTACCGTTTTCAGCTTCAATAATTATTTCTGCATGTTGACCATAACTAGCTTCTGTTGCTAATAATAACCAGATGGGTATCAAAATGAGGAGTATTTTTGTTGCAGTATTCATTTGATACAGTATTTAAAGGTGGCTGTTATTTAGATAGTTTAAATTTCTCTGGACAGTTGTAAGGATTTTCGCCTTGACATAGCCCCCAATATTTACCAAATGGACCTTCTTCTGCTGGCTTCCAATCTTCCGAAAAGGCTTCAAAAACCACGCCAGACCATTTCTTTTTAGTAAGTTGTTTAAAAGTTGATTCAATGACTAGTTTTTGATTTTTCTTACCCGCTACACCACATTTTTCACCTGTTTTAACATTAGTGGTGCTGCCACCCTCTGGACCACTAGGCCAACCAAATTCAGTTAAGACCAATTCCTTATTGGGGTAGACTTTATTAATGGCTTCAAGACGAGTTGTTTGAAAATCTGCGGCTTTTTCTGCGGGTACACAGGTGTGAATCCCTGAGTATTGATTTTCCCACCAAGGATAAATATTAGTTCCTATCCAATCAACTTTATCAGCAAAGCTGTTTTTTTGACATTCAGACGAACGGTTGCACCATTCCCACCAAGTATCAATAGTCGTAATCGGTTGTTTTATGCCAGCGTTATGTAAGGCATCAATACAGCGATTAATCTCACCATCTAGGGCATTACCATGACGGGTTCGCACTTCTGATCCACAACTCAGTTTTACGATAGTTTTTGGATAGGCTTTAGCGACTTCAATGCCTTTTTCAATAGATTGAGAGTTAACATTAACATCTTCATCTAACCAAATAATAGAAATTACTTTAAGGTGTTTGGCTTCTGCGGCACTAAAAACGGTGTCTAAACCGTTCAGTACACCATAAGTCATGATGCAACGAAAAGGCGTTTGTTTAACTAATTGATCAAGCAATTTGTTGATTAATGTTTTTGAAGGGTGTTCGCCATAATTAGGATTTAACTTACCTACATAAGTGCTAAAGGCGGCGCACTGTAAGGTTTCGTGTGGGGTTGCTTTATGAATTTTTTGTGCGAAGCTATCGTGTCCGAAGCCTATTAATATTAAAAAAATAAAAGATAATAACAACTGCTTCATGAAATCCTCATTAAATTACTGGCTCAAGGTTTGAGCTATATCCTGCGTTATAGTATTATGATAGGCGATTTATGCCAAAGGATGAAAATAAATTTGTTTTTTGTTCGTTGATTATAGAAGATAAAGCGAGACTATTTAGATAATGATAAAGCTATTTAAATAATAGTCTGAAATGATAGGTGGATTAAAAAAATTAATCCACCCCGCATTGTTATTTACCTAAGACGTCTTTGCGGGTTCCTTCCGCAAGGGTAGTCACTTCAATAATTAGCTCTTGAGGTACTTTTAATTCTTTTAAAGTCGCAGTCAAATGTTCTATAACTACGTCGAAGTGATCATTACCTAAGCCTATTTTGACTAATTTTGAGTGAGCACTACGCAAATCCTCGCCGGTATAGTGATTAGGACCACCAAAGGCCATGGTGAAAAAAGCTTTTTGTTTTGCAATCAATCTTTCGGTATCAACACCATCAAAAAAACGGTAGATACGATAATCAGCTAAGACTTTTTTATAAAAAACTTCAACGGCGGCTTCAACCGCTGCGGCACCACCAATTCTTTCATAAAGGGTTAAGCTGACCTCTGATGGGGTTTCTGTAGTACTCATAAGTGTTCCTAGTGTTATTATTATTTGAATTATGTCGTTAATATATGTAGTTAATATAAGCATGTTTCAGCTCACAGCAAAGTTTATAGTAAGCTAAAAAGTTATACAACCTATAAGCTTTAGCTGGGCGATTTAGTGTAATTAAATCAAGTGAGCAAAAGTTTTTTTATCTACCTCTTTACAGATCAGGTCACCCAGATATTGTTTCAATAAAATCTAATAGGTTTTATGGATTTAAAGCAACGCGGAAATGTCAAGTGATTTAATTCTTTGAGTTATTACATAATTTTGAGGGGAGGTATTGAAAGGTTACTCCCTTTTTTCATTGAACTGCCCCCCACCCAGCACTTATTTAGCTTCTTATCAGGCTATTTAAAGTGAATTGAACTTCCCGAAAGTAAGTCCAAGCCTTAATTTATATAATTATAGCTAGTCTATAGGGACTACCAGCTGGAGTTCTACCAATTACAATAGGTGTATGGGGTAACACCGACTGTAAATAGTGAAATTCCTGTTAGAAAAGTAGGAATTCCTGCAAGAGTTACCTTAACACTCGCTAGAATTATCCTACTATCTGTTGGTGTATCGACAAATCCTGTTGGAGTTCCACCTTTTCCTGCCGATATAGGGGGAACTCCAACAAGAATTGCTAATATTCCTGTTAGAAAAGTAAGAACTCCAACAAGAATTGCTAATATTCCTGTTAGAAAAGTAAGAACTCCAACAAGAATTGCTAATATTCCTGTTAGAAAAGTAAGAACTCCAACAGGAATTGCTAATATTCCTGTTAGAAAAGTAAGAACTCCAACAGGAGTTACCTCTAATATCGCTGTAAATACCCAATTACCAATTGAAAACTTGGATTTTGAGCTTTCAATCAATAAAAACTCCATTTAAAGTGGCAGATGTTGCCGTTGAGTCCTGTAATTCTGAAAATAACTGTTTTTATCTTGCTAGCCATATTAACTTAGTGGCCTATAGTGATTATTAAGTCAAAGGTTTTATGTAGTTAAGCTACATTTTCAATATGTTTTTGTTTGTATAGACAATGATCTAGCCATTTTTGTAAGAAATAATTTAATTGCCACTTGTAGTGCATAATCTCTGTGCTTAGGCTACGATCTTTGTATATTTTATGGACTGGGTCTCTATCGTGGTCATTTAAAACCTCAGCGAGTTGCAAATCAAGATATAAGCGCACTTGCATAGAGGGTGCTACATCATCATCCGCAGTCAAATTAAAACAATGATTAAGCTCTAAAGTTAGGGTATACGGCGAAACACTGAGTAAAGTAATTTGGATACCGGCATTGTGTTCCGAATATCCAGCCGACCTATTTTTAAACAAAATTAATTCAGGTGCAAGTTTGAGCAGTTTTTCATAATTAGATTCACAAATCTTTTCAAGACAAAAGGATTCGTTAAGCGGATTTATAAAACTCATGTCCTGCGTCAGTTAGTTTTCTTCATAACAAGCTGAAGCACTTGCAGTTTCCCAAAGGACAACTTTAGCCACATTAAAGCCTGCTGCTTTAATATAGTCATAAATCATTTTACTAATCACTTCTGCAGTAGGGTGGGCTTTAATAGCAAGATATCGTTCATTATTGGCGATTAAGGCCGGAATAATCGGGTCATCTTCGTGTAAAAGAAAATTATGATCTAAGTGAGTTTCAATGAACTGATCAACACACTCTCTGATATCAGAAAAGTCACACACCATACCATTATCATTAAGTTGCTCGTGTTTAACGGAAATGGCCGCTTTTACACTGTGACCATGCAGGTTACGACATTTACCTTGATGATTCATAAGGCGGTGTCCGTAACAGAAATAAACTTCTTTAGTAATTGTATACATTGCTTTTTTTCAGTAATGAAAATAAATTTTAAAGTTCAACTAAACCTACGACGCATACTTTATTCAGGGTAGGTTTCGATTGTTATAAGCTTTAATAAAGCTTTGAATTCTACTATACATTGCTTAGGCAGGTTGGTGAACTATGAAAAAAAATGAAATTCTTTAGTATTAATGTTAAAAATTCTATAAAATTAGCGGATTAACCTCACTGAACATCATAAGTTGCCTACATGGATTTAAATTTTCTTGATTTTGAACAACCTATCGCTGAATTAGAAGCAAAAATAAAAGAACTTCGCAATGTTGAGTCTGATAATGAAATTGATATTTCAGGGGCACTCAAACAACTGGAAGATAGAAGCTTAGTCCTCACTGAGACTATTTTTAGTACCTTAACTGATTGGCAAATATCACAATTATCAAGACATCCAGGTAGACCTTATACGCTGGATTATATTGAACATATATTTACGGATTTTCATGAGTTGCATGGAGATAGAGCGTATGCTGATGATCCAGCGATTGTGTGTGGTTTAGCGCGTTTAGATGATCAACCCGTAATGGTGATTGGGCATCAAAAAGGTCGAGATACCAAAGAAAAAATCTATCGAAACTTTGGTATGCCAAGACCAGAAGGTTATCGTAAAGCCTTAAGGGTGATGAAAATGGCCGAGCGTTTTAAACTGCCTATTATCTGTTTAATTGACACTCCGGGTGCCTATCCTGGTATTGGTGCAGAAGAACGGGGGCAAAGCGAGGCTATTGCAAAGAACTTGTTTGAAATGACGACACTTAAGACCCCAATTATTTGCACTATTATTGGTGAAGGTGGATCAGGTGGTGCTTTAGCTATTGGTGTTGGCGATCGTTTAATTATGTTGGAATACAGTACTTACTCGGTTATTTCACCCGAAGGTTGTGCTTCGATTCTTTGGAAAAGTGCTGATAAATCTCAGTTAGCGGCTGAAGCTATGGGGATTACTTCGGATAGAATCAGAGAGCAAGGTTTTCTTGATGAAGTCGTCAGAGAGCCATTAGGTGGCGGACATCGAGATTTTGTAGCGATCAGTGCTAATTTAAAAGAAGCATTAATTCGACATTTGCATGAGTTAAAACAGCATGACATTGAGTCGCTTTTAAAGAATCGTTATCAAAGAATTATGGATTTTGGTGCGTATACAGATGCTTAGAGCGTTTTAGGCTCTGATTGACATTATCTACACACTTTACTATTGCTTTTAAGATTAAATCGGTTAAACAGAAAATGTTGCTTTTAATCTTAAAGGGGATGGTGATGTTTAATAAAATAGATAAAGATGTTTTAAACAAAATTGGCACGGGGCTATTAGTGGTAACCGGGGTATTAGCATGGATATTAATCCAATTATTTCCTGAATACTTCTAAACTCGCTGGTTCCTATCTTAAGTCATTTATCAGCAGGGATGCTGATTGTAGACAATTTTATTCCTGAGCAAATTTGCTTAGATTAAATACTCCACTTGCTAAATTTCATAAGCGTTATGTGCTTATGTGCCGTGTAAACTCCCATAATTTCATATTCTCGCTGTTTTTAATTGCATTTTTTTGAAAGGATATGTTATTTTCCATTCTAATCATTAGACTAAGCATGTATCATATAAGGCTACTAATAGAGAGTGTCAATTTAATTGTGTTTAATTATTTAAATGTCCCCCAAGTCTAAAAAAGACGTTGATTTCAATTCAACAAAAGATCCATACGCTGAGCGTGAAGCTGAAAAGTATGACAACCCCATTCCAAGTCGAGAACTTATTCTTGCTGCTTTAGAACACGCAGGCAAAACATTATCACGCACTGAGATAGCTAATCTATTTAAACTTGAAGACGAGGATGATCTTGAAGCTTTAAGACGGCGCTTAAGAGCCATGGAGCGTGATGGGCAGTTACTTTACAATCGTGGTCAACAATACTGTTTAGTTAATAATAAAGATTTAATCGTAGGACGCATTATTGGTCATCAGGATGGGTTTGGCTTTTTAAGACCGGATGATGGCTCGGATGATTTGTATTTATCGCCCAGAGAAATGAACCCGTTATTGCATAATGACAGGGCAATGGTCAGGGTGGCAGGGATCGATAAAAAAGGTCGTCGGGAAGGGGCGGTTGTGGAGATTTTAGAACGCAATACCCATCAAATTGTGGGTCGCCTTTATGAAGAAGATGGTTTTACTTATGTGGTTCCCGATAATAAAAATATCGCGCAAACCCTTTTAGTACAAACGGGTGGAGTGGGTGATGCTCAACATGGGCAAATTGTGATTGCTGAAGTCACTGAACAGCCTACTAAATTACACCAGCCCATTGGACGTATTATTGAAGTACTAGGTGATCATTTAGCACCGGGTATGGAAATTGAGATGGCGATTCGGTCTTATGAATTGCCTAATATTTGGCCGGCCGAGTTATTGGAAGAAATTAAATCTTTATCTGCAGAAGTGCCTGAAGCTGCAAAAGAAGGTCGTGTTGATTTAAGGAGTACAGCGTTAGTCACCATTGATGGTGAAGATGCCCGTGATTTTGATGATGCCGTTTATTGTAAGAAAACCCCAAAAGGTTGGAAGTTATTAGTCGCCATTGCTGATGTATCGCATTATGTGCAAGTGGAGACTGAACTAGATAAAGAAGCTAAAAAGCGCAGTACATCGGTGTATTTTCCTGAGCAAGTTATCCCAATGTTGCCAGAGATTTTGTCGAACGGTTTGTGTTCGCTCAATCCAAATGTTGATCGTTTATGTATGGTGTGTGAACTGTTCATAGATGAAGAGGGGTGTGTATCTCGTAGTCGTTTTTATGATGCTGTCATGCGCTCTCATGCGCGGTTAACCTATACTGAAGTGGCTAAGGTTTTGGTCGATGGTGATGCAGACTTAGCGGAAACCTATCAAGCTGTTTTACCGCATTTACGTGATTTGTATGCCTTGTATAAGGTGATGCGTATTAGTCGTGAAAAACGCGGTGCCATGGATTTTGATACCCAAGAAACTCGCATCTTGTTTGGTACTGATCGTAAGATAGAAAAAATCATTCCTGTGGTGCGTAACGATGCGCATAAACTGATTGAAGAGTTTATGATTACCGCGAACAGTGCGGCAGCTAAGTATCTTAATGCGAAGAAAATCCCTAAGTTGTTGCGTATTCATGAAGGGCCCTCTGCCGATAAATTACTTAATTTAAAAACCTTTTTAGGTGAGTTGGGCTTAAAGTTTGGCGGTGGCGTGAGTCCTACGCCTTTAGATTATATGCACTTGGTTGATGATGTTAAAGACAGGCCGGATGCGCATTTGATTCAAACGGTGTTATTACGATCTATGTCTCAGGCGGTTTATAGTCCTGATCTTAAGGGCCATTTTGGATTAGCTTTAGAGGCTTATGCACATTTTACGTCACCTATCAGACGCTACCCAGATTTATTGGTGCATCGAGCCATTAGGCATTGTTTAGCAGGTAAATCGCCAGAATCGTTTGTGTATGGTATGCCTGAAATGATTCTGCTAGGTGAGCATTGTTCGGCTAATGAGCGTAGAGCTGATGATGCCACTCGTGATGTGGTCAGTTGGTTAAAATGTGAATATATGATGGATAAAATCGGCGAGGAATTTTCCGGTATTATCTCTGCAGTCACTTCTTTTGGTTTCTTTGTTGAATTGGCTGATATTTATGTGGAAGGTTTAGTGCATATCAGTAATTTGGGTCAGGATTATTTCCATTTTGATCCAACGAGTCATCAATTAAAAGGCGAACGTACTAATACTAATTATCGCTTGGGTGATACAGTAAAAATTAAAGTGGCTCGAGTTGATTTAGATGAAAAGAAAATAGATTTCGAACTCATTTATAAAGAAGGTTCGGTTAAAAAAATTGCCAGTACGGACACGGATAAGCCTAAAAAGAAACGACGTAAGAAAAAGATAATTAAATGAAATTAACTAAACTATTCGGCCTGCATTCAGTGCAGGCTGCGCTGGATTATTCACCCAAAAATATTCAACAAGCTTGGGTTGATACGGGTAGACAAGATAAACGCCTCACCAAAGCCATTGATGATTTATTAGATTTAGGGATACAACCAGAAAAAGTTGATAGAAAAAGACTCGATCGTTTATCGGATAGTAATAATCATCAAGGCATTGTTATTGAAGTTGAGATGCCAGGTGAATTATCAGAAAGTGATTTAAAATCCGCTGTTGAAAATCTAACTGAAACCGCTTTGTTTTTGGTCTTAGATAATGTCCAAGACCCGCATAATCTAGGTGCTTGTTTAAGAACGGCTGATGGTACAGGCGTACATGGCGTGATTATTACTAAAGACAATGCCACTGGCATTACGCCTACTGTTTGTAAAGTAGCTAGTGGAGCCGCTGAAACAGTTCCCGTTTATCAAGTGACTAATTTAGCGCGCACTTTACGATGGCTTAAAGATCAAGGTTTGTGGATTATGGGCGCGGATGGTGAAACCAGTCAGACTTTATACAGTACTGATTTTACAGTGCCAATGGCCATTGTCGTAGGTGCAGAAGGTAAGGGTTTACGGCGTTTAACTAAAGAACAATGTGATGTTTTAGTGTCTATACCCATGTTAGGGCGCGTGGAAAGTTTAAATTTATCTGTGGCAACTGGTGTACTGTTATTTGAAGCAGTACGACAGCGGTTATTGGTTTCAAAATAATGTCTGAGTCTTTAAGCTATCAGTTACAAGCTAATAACTTAAGTTGTATTCGGGATGATCGAGTATTGTTTGAGGCCTTGTCATTTTCTTTAAGCGTTGGACAGGTCTTGTTGTTAGAAGGTAAAAACGGTAGCGGTAAAACATCTTTGTTGCGGATTTTATGTGGCTTTCGTGAACCCGATGTCGGTAGTTTATCATTGTGTGGTGATGCTATTTCTGATAGTTCATACATTGCAGATTTAGCTTATGTGGGACATTTAGAAGGTGTAAAAAAAGAACTGACTGTCTATGAGAATCTAAAAGTGTCTTTAGCTTTGGGTCAAGCAGGACATTATTCAATTATGGATGCTTTGGATAGAGTCAACCTAACGGATTATGATGAGGTTTTAGTGCAAGCACTGTCAGCGGGTCAGAAAAGACGTTTATCTCTAGCGCGTTTGTTAATCACCAAAAATATTCTGTGGATATTAGATGAACCTTTTACCTCCTTAGATAGGCAGGGTATTGAGCTAATTGAAGCGTTAATGTCAGAACATTGTGCCATGGGTGGCATGATAGTATTAACCTCTCATCACGACCTAAGTATACAAGGCGTTGATGTTCAGCGTATTTGTTTATCTTAATGTCTTTAGCGAACGCTTTTTTTGCCATTATTAAAAGAGATTTGGTCTTAGCTTTACGTAGACGCTCTGAAGTGGCTAATCCTTTGTTATTTTTCATTTTAGTCATTACATTATTTCCCTTAGGCATTGGTGCTCAACCGCATTTATTACAAGCAATCGCGCCCGGCATTATTTGGGTGTCCGCTTTATTGGCGGCTATGTTGTCATTAGATAGTTTATTTCGTTCAGATTTTGATGACGGATCACTAGAACAAATCTTATTAAGTGCCCATCCCGCTTCATTATTAGTATTAGCGAAAGTCATTGCACATTGGTTAGTGACTGGATTACCTTTGTTAATAGTCGCGCCGTTGTTAGCGGTGTTTTTAGGGATGTCTACGCAGTCATTGGGGATTTTATTATTAACCTTGTTATTAGGTACCCCTGTTTTAAGTTTGATTGGTGCAATTGGGGTGGCTTTAACAGTGGGCTTAAGACGAGGCGGGATGATTTTGTCATTATTAGTGCTGCCGTTATATGTGCCCGTATTAATTTTTGCCAGTAATGCTGTTGAGATGGCAGGGGCTGGCTTACCCATACAAGCACAATTAAATATCCTGGTATCTTTTCTATTGTTGGCTGTTTTTTTAGCACCTTGGCCTACGGCAGCGGCTTTAAAAATGAGCATTAATTAACCTTGCTCAATTTTGCTTAACCGCTTTATTTAGCAATTCAATTTTTAAATTCATTCTGTTTAGAGATATTCCTCTTTATAATACTGACTGTTGAAATATTTCTTTCGGTAAATATTGAGATGTTTAAATTCATCTCCATATCGGTTCCTTACTAAAATAGAGGGTATTACCATGCTTAGAATTCTTTTGTTTTTAGCGACCAATATTGCCATTATGGTCGTGGTTAGTATTATTTTTAATGTCTTTGGCTTAAGTAGTACTTTGGATGCTCAGGGTATTGATCTTAATCTAAATGCCTTATTAATCATGTCAGCCGTCATCGGTATGACAGGTTCTTTTATTTCATTGGCCATGTCTAAATGGTCGGCTAAACAAGCTATGGGGGTGGTGGTGATTAACCAACCTCAAAATCAAACTGAACAATGGTTAATCGATGTGGTTGCCAGACAAGCGCATTCAGCGGGTATTGGTATGCCTGAGGTTGGGATATTTCATGCGCCAGAAGCTAATGCCTTTGCAACGGGTATGAGTAAAGATAATGCCTTAGTGGCAGTCAGTACTGGGCTTTTAAATGCTATGTCCGCTGAAGAAGTCGAGGCGGTTATTGGTCATGAGCTGACTCATGTGGCCAATGGTGATATGGTGACCATGGCTTTAATGCAAGGTGTAGTGAATACGTTTGTGTTTTTCTTTGCCACCATTATTGGACATTTTGTTGACCGAGTAGTTTTTAAAACTGAACGGGGTAATGGGCCGGCTTATTATATTACTCAGATGCTTGCACAAGTTGCTTTAGGCTTTTTAGCATCAATGCTGGTAATGTGGTTTTCGCGTTATAGAGAATTTAAAGCGGATGCGGGTGGAGCACAATTAGCGGGTAAACAAAATATGATTGCCGCTTTACGGGCTTTACAACGCGCCCATGAAGTGCCTGATTTACCGGGTCAATTAGCCGCGTTTGGGATTAATGGCAATGGTGTGTCACGTTTATTTATGAGTCACCCGCCTTTAGAAGAACGTATTGCCGCTTTACAAAATAATGCTTAATGTTATTAAGTTTATTCACCGTTAATTTTGCAGGTATTTAGACAGATTAAAGCTAAATACCTAAAAGTTATGATAAAAGTATAATTATAAGAAATATCACTGGGGATTTTATGAAAAGATTAATAGTAAGTGTATTGTTGTTATCGGCTACATCCGTGATGGCAGAGGATACAAAAAATGAGTGGGTTAATACGACGTTAACTGATGCTACGATTGAGAAAGTGCAAGCGGCTAAGTATGTTTACAAAAAGTGTGTGGGTGATGAAATGCAAAAATCGTCCTATCAACAACAAGATACGCGGAATGCTACTGAAGCGATTATAAAACAATGTGAGCCTCACTTAGCTAAAATGCGCGATGTTTATGCAGATGCAAAAGTCCCTGGGGTAATTTCTGATCGACATTTAAAACAATTGCGCATGCAAACCACCCGTGAAGCGTTACAAGGCATGATGTTTTCTGAGGCTAGTCGTAAAGCGGGTCAAAAATAACAAAATTATGAACTACACAATTGATTTATCTTTAAAACCCACGACTTTTGATTTATGGCATGTGTGTCTGGCCGGCACTGTTGTAGTTCTGGCATTGATCTTAATGACAGTATTGCTAAGTGTATTATTTGCAATGTTGCGTTGTAAAAAAAGTCAGGCAAAAAAAAGTGCTCAACCTCAAACTTCAATACCTGAACCCATTGTAAAGATAGTTGAGAAGATTGTAGAAGTAGAAAAAATCGTTGAAGTGGAAAAGTTAGTACCTGCACCGATTCCAGAGCCGGTTATATTAAAAGAAGCGACTCCTGATGCGGCTTTACAATTATTAGGCCTGTTACAAAAAGAGGCACGCTTTATTGATTTTATTCAAGAAGATATTGCCTCTTACAGTGATGTGGATGTAGGTGTGGCAGCACGAGTTGTGCATGAAGGTTGTAAAAAAGCGGTGCATGAACATTTTACTTTGTCTCCTATTCGTACGGAATTGGAAGGTAATAAAGTGACTTTACCGGCGGGTTTTGATGCCGCAGCGGTTAGATTGACGGGCAATATTGTGGGTTCTGCGCCTTTTACGGGTACTTTAGTCCATAAAGGTTGGCAAGTCACGGATGTGCGCTTAGCTAAGTTAACGCAAACTCATAACGCTAATATAGTTGCAGCAGCAGAGGTTGAGTTGTGAGTTTTATAAATCAAACCTTTTCAACAAAACCGAGTCAACGTTATTCTGTCGGTATTGATTTAGGTACTACGCATTGTGTATTGTCTTATGCCCCCATTTCTGAGGAGGCAGATGAGGATTTTGTTCAGCAAGTGATGGCAATTCCGCAGTTGTTTAGTCCGGGCTTAGTGGAAAATAGTTTTCAGTTACCGTCATTTATTTATCAGGCACATCCCTCTGAATTGGCAGAAGGTTCTACCAGTTTACCGTGGACGATAAAACCACATTATTTAGTCGGTGAGATAGCGCGTAGTTTGGGTAGTAAAAGTCCGATTCGTTTGGTATCCAGTGCTAAAAGTTGGCTGTGTCATGCAGGTGTGGATTGCAAAGCGCCAATATTGCCGCCTGAATCACCGGAAGAAGTTGAGCGTATTTCCCCCTTTCAGGCAACAACGGCCTATTTGGAGCATTTACGGGATGCGTGGTTAAATTTACATCCAGACTCCCCTTTAGAAAATCAAGATTTAGTCATTACCGTACCGGCATCATTTGATCCGGCTGCTCGTGATTTAACGGTGGAAGCGGCTAAATCGGTCGGCTTGGGGCAGGCTATTTTATTAGAAGAACCGCAAGCCGCTTTGTACAGTTGGATTGAAAAAAGTCAGGGAGATTGGCGTAAGCAGGTAAAATGTGGTGATGTGATTTTAGTGATAGATGTGGGGGGTGGTACTACCGATTTATCTTTAATTGCGGTGACTGAAGATCAAGGTAATTTAGAACTCACGCGTATTGCAGTGGGTGATCATATATTACTGGGTGGGGATAATATGGATTTAGCTTTAGCTTACACAGTTAAAGTTAAGTTAGATCAAGAAGGTAAGCGTATAGAGCCTTGGCAATTGCAAGCATTAACGCATAGTTGCCGTGATGCCAAAGAAAAGTTGTTTACTAATGATGAGTTAGAATCTGTACCGTTAGTCATTGCGAGTCGTGGTTCTTCTTTTATGGCGGGAAACATTCGTACTGAATTAACGCGTACTGAGTTAAATAATGTTTTAGTTGAGGGGTTTTTTCCTAGGGTTGCCAGTACAGATCGTCCTATCAGTCGTCCTAGAACAGGTTTGAGAACAGCCGGTTTACCGTATGCGCAAGATGCGGCGATTACTCGGCATTTAGCGGGATTTTTATCTAAACAAGCCCTTGCTGCACAAGAAATAGCGGATGTTAAGTTGCCTGAAAATGCGAGCTTTATTCATCCCTCTGCGGTGCTGTTTAATGGGGGGGTTTTAAAAGCAAATCCTTTAGCTGAGCGATTAATGGCGGTGTTAAATTCTTGGTTATCCACAGAACAAGCTCCTGAAGCTCGTTTATTAACGGGTGTCGATTTGGATTTAGCGGTAGCGCGTGGTGCAGCTTATTATGGACATGTAAGACAAGGTAAAGGTGTGCGCATAAAAGGTGGAACTGCGGCGGCTTATTATGTAGGTGTTGAAAGCGCAATGCCGGCAGTACCTGGTTTTGTTCCAGAAGTAGTGGCTTTATGTGTGGCTCCATTTGGAATGGAAGAAGGTACCCGCGAAGAATTACCGAATGATGAATTCGGTTTAGTGGTGGGAGAGCCTGTACACTTCCGTTTTTTTGCTTCTACTACGCGTCGTGACGATAAGGTGGGGACTCGTTTGGAGTATTGGTCAAATGATGAACTTGAAGAATTGACCGAACTTGATATCACTTTACCAGAAGAAGGTCGAAGTGCAGGTATGATAGTGCCTGTGCATTTATGCTCGGCCATTTCTGAAGTAGGTACTTTGGAATTACAAGCTATCTCTAAGCAAGATCAGTCTCAATGGAAAATTGAGTTTGATGTAAGAGCAGGCGAATAAAGTCGGTTTTCAATATAGGGTATAATCTCTTAATTTTATACCCTGTATTTGATGTCTTCTTCAGAACTTGTTAAGCAACTCACCCAGCAAATTCCGCTCTGTCTTAATCAAGATAGACATAGTCTTAAAAGACAACTTGATCGTTTAAGAACTGAACTTAAAAAAAATAAAGATTGCACGCAACCCCTTAGCACATTAGCAGGACGAATTGAACGGTCTGTTGCTAACAGGAATAAACGTCTCGCTAGTATTCCTGCGCTTAATTTTCCTGATTTACCTGTTACGGGTAAAAAAGATGATATTGCCCAGCTTATCAAAGCCAATCAGGTGGTTATTGTTTGTGGCGAAACAGGATCAGGTAAAACCACCCAGCTACCTAAGATTTGTTTGTCACTAGGTTTAGGGGCAAGTGGTTTTATTGGTCACACTCAACCAAGACGAATTGCGGCACGCACTGTTGCAGATCGTATTGCTGAAGAATTGGGTGAAACTATCGGTAAATCGGTTGGTTATAAAATTCGCTTTAATGACAAAACCCATACCGAGTCATTAGTTAAATTAATGACCGACGGTATCTTATTAGCAGAATCGCAAAATGATCCGTATTTAAGTCAGTATGAAGTCATTATTATTGATGAGGCGCATGAGCGCAGTTTGAATATCGATTTCTTATTGGGCTATTTAAAGTGGTTACTCCCTAAACGCCCCGATTTAAAAGTTGTCGTCACTTCTGCAACCATTGATACCCAGCGTTTTTCTACACACTTTAACAATGCGCCTATTATTGAGGTATCTGGTCGGACTTATCCGGTGGATATGCGTTATCGTCCAATTATCACTAAAGAACCCTTGGAAGGGGAAGCGGTCGATGAAACGATAGATGAATTACAACAGGCTATTTTAGATGCGGTCGATGAATTGTATCGAGATATGCGTGGCGATATTCTCATCTTTTTAAGTGGTGAACGAGAAATTAGAGAAACTACTGAGTCTTTAAAGAAGCATCATCCGACGCAATATGAAATCTTGCCGCTGTATTCTAAATTAAGTGTTAGCGAACAAGAACGGGTCTTTAATCCTAAAGGCGGTAAAGTTCGAATTGTTTTAGCAACCAACGTCGCCGAAACTTCTTTAACCGTGCCAGGTATTCGCTGTGTCATAGATACGGGACATGCACGTATTAGCCGCTATAGTCATCGTAGTAAAATTCAACGTTTACCGATTGAGAGGATTTCTCAATCCAGCGCAAATCAAAGGGCAGGGCGCTGTGGTCGTGTGGCAGAAGGGATTTGTATTCGCTTATATTCTCATGATGATTATTTAGCCAGACCGGAGTTTACTGAGCCGGAAATTATGCGTACTAATTTATCAGCGGTCATTTTACAAATGATTGCTTTAAATTTGGGTGATATTGAGGCATTTCCTTTCATAGAGCCACCGGATGATAAGATGATCCGAGATGGTAAAAATGTTTTACATGAAGTTAATGCCTTAGATAAATCAGGTAAATTAACCGAGGTTGGCAAGCAGCTCGCTAAATTACCAACCGATCCCAAGTTAGCTCGTATGTTATTAGCCGCCGCCGAAGAGCATTGCTTAATGGAAGTGGCGATTATTGTATCAGTGCTGAGTGTGCAAGATCCCCGTGAAAAGCCCGCAGATAAAATGGCGCAAGCGGATGCCAAACACGCGGCATTTAGACATCCTGAATCTGACTTCTTAACAATGCTGAATATC
>CAIQNQ010000029.1 GCA_903873165.1 uncultured Methylococcaceae bacterium
GATACTCAAAAAACGATAGATTCTCTATTATAGAGGAGGATATATGAATATATTTAAAGACAAAGTTGCTAAATTATCCTTTGTCGCACTGCTGATCACTATGACAGCAGCGATGCTTTACACACCAACTGCTTCTGCTCACGGTGAAAAGTCACAAGCGGCTTTCATGCGTATGCGTACTATTCACTGGTTTGATTTAAACTGGTCAAAAGAAGAAGTAGCTGTTAACGATACAATGACAATCTCAGGTAAATTCTTCGTGTTCTCTGGTTGGCCAGAAACTGTTGATAAACCAGAAATTTCATTCTTAAACATCGGTATTCCAGGCCCTGTATTTATTCGTGCAGGATCTTGGATCGGTGGTCAATTAGTTCCACGTTCAGTATCTTTGGAATTAGGCGAAACTTATGAATTTAAAGTATTGTTAAAAGCTCGTCGTCCAGGTGACTGGCACGTTCACACTATGTTGAACGTAAAAGGCGGTGGTCCAATCATCGGTCCTGGTAAATGGGTAACTGTTACTGGTTCTATGTCATCTTTTGTTAACCCAATCACTACTTTGACTGGCGAAACTTTAGATCTAGAAACTTATAACTTAAGCAACACTTACTTCTGGCATGCATTTTGGTACGCTTTAGGTTTACTATGGGTTGCATACTGGGTACGTAAACCATTGTTTATTCCACGTTCAATTGCTGTTGAAGCAGGAAAAGCTGATTCTTTAATCACTCCTACTGATAAAAAAGTTGCTCTTGGTTTTGCTGCTGGTGTTATCGCTATTGTTGCTGTATCTATGGCAAACACTAACGAAAAATATCCAATCACAGTACCTTTACAAGCTGGTTTGTTACGTGGTATTAAATCTATCGAATTACCAGCTGCTACTATAGCTGTTAAAGTTGAAGATGCTACTTACCGTGTACCAGGTCGTGCAATGCAAATGACTTTAACAATCACAAACAATGGTGATTCTCCTGTACGTTTAGGTGAATTCAATACTGCTGGTGTGCGTTTCATGGATCCTGCTGTTGCTCAAGACGAAACTGGTTACCCAGATGACTTATTGGCTGAAGAAGGTTTGACTGTTAGTGATAACAGCCCAATCGCTCCTGGTCAATCAAGAACTGTTCAAGTAACTGCTTCTGACGCTGCTTGGGAAGTTTACCGTTTAGCTGATTTGATTTACGATCCAGATAGCCGTTTTGCTGGTTTGTTATTCTTCTTTGATGCTGCTGGAAACCGTCAATTAGTAACAATTGATGCTCCATTAATTCCAACTTTCATCTAATGATTGATTAGTTGACAACTTGATTGTCAATTAAGGAATTGAAAAACCCTCGTTACTTAGGTAACGGGGGTTTTTTTTTGACTGAAATATAGTGATAGTAATGAGGTTGAATTTAATTGTGTATATAAGTTAATGGCATGTTAAGAAGGAAATAATAGCCTTTTGAATAAAGTTGTATAAAATATGTTCTGAATAAGACAATGGGTAATACCTAATAAAATATTATGTGAACAATCCAGAAAATATTGGAGAGTGACGGAGTGATAAATGAATATCCATGAATATCAAGCTAAGCAATTATTCGAACAATACAAAATAGCAATTCCAAATGGAAAGCTAGCTTTAACGTCAAAACAGGCAGTTGAGGTGGCGAAAGAAATGGGTTGTGATGGATGGGTTGTTAAAGCACAGGTTCATGCGGGTGGTCGCGGCAAAGTCGGTGGTGTAAAAGTTGCGAAAAAATTAAATGAAGTAGAGGTCATAAGTGCAAATCTGTTGGGGCAACGATTAGTCACTATCCAAACAGGTAATATAGGATTACCGATAAATTCAGTACTAATTGAAAGTTTACATCCTATAAATCGAGAGTTCTATTTAAGTATCTTACTTGATCGTAATATAGAGCGAGTAATCTTCATGGCTTCTGTTGCTGGTGGTATGGATATTGAGGATGTTGCGCATAAAACTCCCGAACTAATTATGACATTAGTAGTGCATCCATCGGTGGGATTACAAGATTATCAATGTCGAAAAGTTGCATACAATTTAGGCTTACATGGGCCACAAATTAAAGCGTTATCTCAGATTATGCAGGGGATGTATACACTGTTTATAGATAAAGACGCGACACAAATAGAAATAAATCCTCTGATAGAAACTGAAGGTGGTGTGTTACTCGCCTTAGATGCTAAGATAAATTTCGATGATAATGCCGTTGCATTGCATCCAGAAATTCTGGTAATGAAAGACCCTAGTCAAGAAGATGATAAAGAGAATCACGCCCAAGAATATGGACTCAATTATATAACTTTAGAAGGTAATATAGGGTGTATGGTTAATGGTGCGGGTTTGGCTATGGCAACAATGGATATAATAAAATTAAAAGGAGGTCAACCCGCAAACTTTTTAGATGTAGGTGGTGGAACTAATGTTGAGAAAGTATGTGAAGCATTTAAACTGATATTATCAGATAAGAGTGTGAAAGCGGTATTAGTTAATATTTTTGGGGGCATTGTACAGTGTGACGTTATTGCTGCTGGTATATTACAAGCCATTGAACAGATTCATGTAAGTGTACCAGTGGTCGTTAGATTAGAAGGTACTAATGTAGATGAAGGACGAGCATTATTAACTAATACTGGCTTGAATATATATCCAGCAGAAGATTTAAACCATGCAGCAGAACAAGCAGTAGCACTAGCGGAGGCCGTATGAGTATTTTAATTAATAAAGATACTAAAGTAATCTGCCAGGGCTTTACTGGTAAACAAGGAACCTTTCATTCTGAGCAAACACTTGCTTATGGGACACAATTAGTCGGAGGGGTAACTCCTGAGCGAGGTGGATCAAGTCATTTAGGTTTGCCGGTTTTCAATACAGTAGATGAAGCCGTTAAAACAACAGGTGCTACCGCTAGTGTTATATATGTACCGCCATTTTTCGCAGCAGATGCGATCCTTGAAGCAGTTGATGCCGGAATCAAATTGATTGTTTGTATTACAGAAGGTATCCCAGTATTACAAATGCTAAAAGTGAAAGCAGCAATGAAAGGCATAGATGCATTATTAATAGGCCCTAATTGTCCTGGAATTATTACTCCTGGCGAATGTAAGATCGGGATTATGCCTGGTAAAATTCATATCTCAGGTAGTATTGGTATCGTATCGCGATCAGGGACATTAACTTATGAGTCTGTAAATCAAACGACTCAACAAGGCTTAGGGCAAAGTACATGCGTCGGGATTGGTGGCGATCCGATTCACGGGATGAATTTTATCGATGTGTTAAGCAGATACCAAGCTGATGAGGATACTAAAGGTATTGTTATGGTCGGTGAAATTGGAGGTATCGAAGAAGAGGATGCCGCTGATTACATTAAAGCGTATGTAACTAAACCCGTGGTGGCCTACATTGCTGGTCAAACGGCTCCAGCCGGAAAACGTATGGGACACGCAGGTGCAATTGTCACAGGAGGCAAAGGCACAGCCAAAGGAAAAATAGCTGCATTAAAAGCTGCTGGTATAGAAGTTTGTTCATCACCTTCGGATATTGGTGCAGCAATGAAGGCTTGTTTTTAAGGATATTAGGTATATTATTAGTGGCGGATATTACGAAGTAATCTTAACTATTAAAAGTTTCCAATACAATAATCTGTATGCGAGTGGAGTTTAACTAAATCAGTAAGATGGTTGCGATAATGCAGTGTAGATGTCAAATAACTCTTAATCCAACTGAGCAGAGTAGACAGTACTACTGCGTATGTTTCAGGTGATAGCAGCGTAAGTTTTTACGGATATTTGAGAAGGGTTCTAATTTGATTTAAAACAATATGTCTAGGAAGGATGAAAATTCGTGCTTACTAGACAAGCAACTGAGTATTAATATAATTCAGAACTTGCGCCACTAAATCCACCTGACCTGTTTCAAAGTGCTTGGCATCTGTTTCTCTTCGTAACCAAGTAAATTGACGTTTCGCTAATTGTCGGGTGGCGATAATCGCTTTTTCAGTCATCGTGGTTAAATCGTCTTCACCTTGTAGATAAGACCAAGCTTGTCGATAGCCCACCGCTCTAATAGCAGGCATCCTTTCATTTAAATCACCGCGCTCATACATTGTTTTAACTTCATCTATAAAGCCTTGTTCAAGCATCAGGTGAAAACGCTTAGCAATTATATCGTGTAAGATTTTTCGATCAGTGGGTGCAACAATTATCTTAATAAATTGATACGGTAGAACATCAGCCTGATCAGGCGTAAAAAACTCGGATAAGGCTTTACCACTAATCTGAAACACTTCTAATGCGCGTTGCACACGTTGTGGATCATTAGGATGTATTCTGGCTGCTGCAACTGGATCAATAGCTGCGAGTCTTTCATGCAGGGCTTCTTTGCCAAGGGTTTCTAAATCTAAATCTAATTGTGCTCTAATCTCAAGGTTAGCGGGTGGCAATACAGCCAAGCCATTCAGCAAGGCATTAAAGTACAACATAGTGCCGCCGACCAAAATAGGTAGCTTGCCACGAGAAGTAATATCAGACATTAAAGCAAGAGAGTGACTTCTGAACTGCCCAGTAGAATAGGCTTCAGAGGCATCAATAATATCGATAAGATGGTGCGGAATACCGCCTCGTTCCGCTAACGTTGGTTTAGCGGTCCCAATATCCATGCCTTTATAGACCAAAGCAGAATCGACACTAACAATCTCGCCATTCAGTTCTTGAGCTAAATTAACCGCAAGCGCGGATTTACCGGAAGCGGTGGGCCCCATTAGTACAATAACTGGCGGTAAAGTATTTGTTGGAGCAGTAGGCAAGGTAGAGCGTAAAGAATTAGCCATGTAGAAGTTATTTGCTGTGCTTAAAGTAGGTATTGATCGAGTTTATAGAAATAATTGATTTCGGATAAAATCATGATTCACAGCACATCAATACATTATTGTCCACGTAGAAAGAACTTATCTAAATCCTTCGTAGATAACTCTATCCAAGTGGGGCGACCATGATTACATTGACCGATGCGTTCAGTTTGTTCCATATCGCGCAATAAGGCATTCATTTCATCGATACTTAAACGTCGATGCGCACGTACTGAACCATGACAAGCCATTGAGGCTAAAACAGTATTAGTGTACTCTTCAATACGCTGACTGACGCCATTAACCGATAAATCGGCCAATACATCTCTGACTAATTGTTCTTTATCGACATTACGCAATAAGGCAGGTGACGCACGCAGGGTTAATGTTTCTGGACCTGACCGATTAAGCTCAAATCCTAATAGCGCGAAGAACTCTTGTTCTTGCTCAGCTAATTCAGCTTCTGCCGTAGATACACTTAATTTAATCGGTAGCAATAATGGCTGACTAGGAATAACGCCATCAGCATGTTGTTGTTTTAAGCGTTCGTAGGTGACGCGCTCATGGGCTGCATGGGTATCGACTAAGATAATGCCGGTAGCCGTTTCAGATAAAATATAAATATTATGTAGATGCGCGATAGCATAGCCTAATGGAGGCGTAATAGGTGCAGAATCAGGTGTTAAATGTGCCGTTGAATAGGTCGGCGTTTCTTGATATAACTTCGCATAGGCTCGGATAGATTCCCCAACAGAATAGGGTAATGAACTTTGTTGCGGCGGCTTTGGAATATAACTTGACTGTCTACTATTACCGCTCAACAATGATGCACCAGCACCAGCACCAGCACCAGCACCAGCACCAGCACCAGCACCAGCACCAGCACCAGCACCAGCACCAGCACTTATACCTAAACCAACATCACTGCTCCTCGTGCTAAAGGAAGCTTGAGTTGTAGTATCGTGATCTAAAGATTCTGCTTCAAGTACCGTAACCGCCTGTCCCGGCCTTACATCCGCTAAAGACCGATGCAGTGCTGAATATAAAAAGTCATGCACTAAACGACCTTCTCTAAAGCGTACTTCAGTTTTAGCAGGATGCGCATTCACATCCACTAAAGTAGGGTCTAAAGTCAGATATAACACAAACACCGGATGCCGACCATGATATAGCACATCTTGATAAGCTTGTTTAACCGCATGAGACACTAACTTATCTTTTACGAGGCGACCATTGACATAAAAGAATTGCATATCTTGTTGGCTACGCGAAAAAGTCGGTAAGCCTACCCAACCACTAAGTTGCAAGCCAGAAGCTGAATAATCAATCGTCACCGCGTTTTTAATAAATTCAGGGCCACAAATATCTGCAACACGTTGTTCTTTAGCGAGCTGCACAAGGGCGGGGCGTAGATTTAACACTTCCTTTTGATTATGCGTCAGGATAAAACTAATATCAAAACGACTTAAGGCCATGCGTTTGATTAAGGTTTCAATATGGGTAAATTCGGTTTTCTCGGCCTTAAGAAACTTGCGCCTAGCGGGGGTGTTATAGAATAAATCTTGCACATCCACTGTAGTGCCGAGTGGGTGTGGATCAGGTTGGGGATCAAAGTTTCTTTCAGTTCCATCAGCGCACACAGACCACGCACATTCAGCGTCTGCAGTGCGGGAGATTAAAGTCAATCTAGCCACCG
The DNA here is from genome assembly GCA_903873165.1 of uncultured Methylococcaceae bacterium. Taxonomy (GTDB): domain Bacteria; phylum Pseudomonadota; class Gammaproteobacteria; order Methylococcales; family Methylomonadaceae; genus Methylobacter_C. The sequence goes on from CAIQNQ010000029.1 coordinate 6,559, forward strand.
AACTAATACTCGGTAAGGCTTCCCCCCTAAAGCCCATACTGGCGACTTGTTCTAAATCTTGAAGGCTTTTGATCTTACTCGTGGCATGTCGAGAGAGGGCCAGAGGCAAATCTTCTTTATCAATGCCGCAACCATCGTCTCTAATTTTAATTAATCGGGCGCCGCCTTGTTCAATATCAATAATAATTTGTTGCGCCCCCGCATCAAAACAATTTTCAACTAACTCTTTGACCACAGAAGCGGGTCTTTCGACAACTTCTCCGGCGGCAATTTGGTTAACTAATTGAATTGGTAATGAATGTATTCGCATTGATAAGGATAATGAGCCAGAAGTTATAAGAAATTATACCCTAGAAGTCCTGTTCTAAATTGAAGAAAGCGAGTCTATAAAGTAACCTGAGCATAAGTGTGGTAAAGCACTGACAACAATAGTTAAGCTAACGTAAAATAAAAGTGGATGTTTTAAAAAGAACGCTAGGATTGCCTAAACTCAGGTGTTAGAATTGCCGCTTGTTAAAACATAAACTTAAGTGTGGTTAATCAATTACCTGCTTATATTCCCATTCACCCTACTAATTACTATGAATCATAAATACTCAGCCAATAGCGATAATGCCCATAAGCAAATGTTGCAACGCCAAGCCATTGCCTATCATGAAGCCGGTCACGCAGCCGCCATTTATTTAAATAACAAAGCCCACAATCTGCCGCACATAGATTTTAATATTATCCTAAGCGATACAGAGTCGAGTATTGAAGAAATGGAGGGCAGTTTTCAATCGACTCATAATAAGTGTTCTTCACGAGTAGAAGGTGGGCGTTTAGTGCAATTGTTTGTCCCCAATATCGCTGATTTAAGCGGTGATTTTTTGAGCCAGGTTGGCCTAATATCCACTTCAAAAGAGGATTATCTGAGCGCATTTGATGCAGATATTATGAATTTATTGGTCGGGCCATTAGCCGAGGCAAAATTCTCTTATCGACGCGATGATGAATTATTTACTCATAAGATGATTAATATAGAGGCGTTAAAAAATTATGGTGGAGCAGCTGATTTAGAGTTGGTCGATGAATATATTGATAGTTACTCGAGTAGTCAGTCATTAAAAGCCGCCAAATTAACCGAGCTATTTAAACAAGCCAGTGAGTTTGTAACGAATGCGAGTCACTGGGAAAATATTACCAAATTAGCTAACTATATCTTGCTAGGTAATAAAAATATTATATGTTGCGGAGAGGTGGAGACGGTACTGGTATAATAGATCAGTGCATAATAATTAACAGAGGTTTTTTGATGTCTTTTGTTCAACTCGGCTTAATCGAGGAACTATTAAAGGCGGTAGCTGATCAGGGCTATACCACGCCAACCCCCATCCAACAAAAAGCAATTCCCCTCATTATAGAAGGTCGGGACGTTTTAGCCGGTGCGCAAACCGGTACCGGTAAAACCGCGAGTTTTACCTTGCCCTTATTACAGCGTTTAGCTGCTAATCATAATCCAGAACAAAATCCGCGTCGGGTTCGGGCTTTAATATTAGTGCCTACGCGTGAATTAGCCGCTCAGGTTTATGAGAATGTGCTGGCTTATAGTAAATACTTGCCCTTGCAGATTCAATCGGTCGTTGGTGGCGCTAGTGTGGGCCTGCAAACCCGTGATTTAAGACGCGGTTGTGACATTATCGTGGCTACCCCTGGGCGCTTAATTGATCATGTTAATCAACGTCATGTCAGTTTATCTAATATTGAAGTATTGGTGTTAGATGAAGCGGATCGCATGTTAGATATGGGCTTTATGCCGGATATTAAGCAGATTATGACACTCGCGCCTAAAAAACGGCAGAGTCTATTGTTTTCTGCCACCGTGCCTAATGCGATTAAGTCCTTAGCGAATCAGTTATTAAATAATCCGATAGAAGTGGAAGTGGCTAAGCAAAATGCCACGGCGGATAATGTTACCGAGTTGGTTTACGGCATTGGGCGGGAATATAAACGGGAGTTAATCTCGTATTTGATCGGCAGCAACAATTGGAAACAAGTGTTGATCTTTGTGCGTACTAAACACGGTGCCGATCGTCTTGAAAAACAACTGATTGAAGATGGTATTCGTACAGCGGCTTTGCATGGTGATAAAACCCAAGGCGCACGTAATAAAGCCTTGGAGCAGTTTAAAACCGGCAAAGTATCAGCTTTAGTGGCGACTGATATAGCGGCGCGAGGTTTAGATATTGATGATTTACCACATGTGATCAACTTTGATTTACCACAAGTGCCAGAAGATTATATTCATCGTATTGGCCGAACGGGTAGGGCTGGCTCTAGCGGTGCCGCTATTTCTTTAGTGTGTCCAGAAGAAGCATGGCAGTTAATCGAGATTGAAAAATTGTTAAAACGCCACATTCCGCGCGTGGCAGATACTGGTTATGAACCCGTGTCTTTAAAAGTGATGGATGCGCCTAAAAAGAATGCGCCGAATGCCACAACGGGTAAAAAAGACTTTCGCCATACTAAAAAGCCAGGTGTCGGAGCAGCAAAAGGCCCAGCAGGCAGAGGTGCGGGTGGTCAACGAGCGGATTCCAGAGGTAAAGGTCGGTCAAATTCTAGAGGTAAATCTCAAAGCTAAATTGTTAAGCATTTAACTGATATAGTAAACGCCTCAAGCTTAAGTAATATCTTTAAGCTTGAGGCCGTTCGATTTATAAAATCTGTCATACAACGCGGTTTGTCATAGTGCCTTAAGGTCCAACAGTCACTCTTTGTACGGCGCTAAGTTCGCCATTCGCTGCACCTTTATCCCACCAACGTAAACGATACTCCCGGATTTCTGGTGACAGAAGGGTTAATAAAGGCCGAGTATCCAGCCAGGGTTTAACCATCGCTACCGCTAAAAACTCCCAGTCACCTTGGTTACGCCGCCCTTCGATATAAACCCCATCATGGCGGTATTTGGTAAAGCTAATATTCGCCTGTTCTATGTGCTCGCCTCTTTCCGTACTAACGGTGTAATCCGGTGTTAAGTGTTCTGAAACATCTTCGGTACCAATCACCCCTAAATCTAAACCGATTGATTCGGTATAACCCGTACCAATTTTAATACGCGCCACTAAATTAGCTAAGCGAGTTAACACGCCGGGGACTGGGATAGGCGTGGGCGGCGTAATAGCAGCGTGTATGGGTAGGGCGCACAGCGGTGAGTTAGAGCCATTGGCGATCAGATTTTTATAAGCGGTCGCTTCAAAAGCACTTTGTTGAATGCCTGGATACCAGGTTTGTATCAGCCAAACATAGTAAGTAATGTCTGTTAACGTTAAGGCAAGTTCTGGCGGGTTAAGTGCTAAGACAGTGGCATGCGCTTGTAATTTAGTGCTGAAATTAGTTAGCCAGACAATCCGACTCGCTTCCGAGGTGGGGAAATAGTTGGTGGTACTCATAATAGTGTGACCTTATAGTGAATGAAAATCGATAAAATAGTCGTTTTGTGTCAGCGCGGACAGTGGCTGTGTTAGCGGTGAAGCTGTGCGCGTTAACCGTGACAAGATCTGCGTATACGCTAAGCCTGTCAGTGTTAACACTGAGCGTGTCCGTGGGTGTAGAGGTGGTATCTACCCTGTTTTGGCACCTGTTAGAGTGGGATATTAGGGTGTGAGAGTGACCCCAAAAGGGGATGAAACAGCATTGTTGGTAATAGTGTTAACCGACACGCTACCGTGGAGAACACGAGCAATGTCAGCGTTAACCTGGGTAGTATCAGTGTTAACCAAGACATCTTCAGTGCTAACGTAGAGTCTGTGAATGTTAGCGTGGGAAGTATTAATGCTACCCGTCACAGCGCCATTGTTAACACAGTTAGCTCCAGTGTTGACGAGCATAAATTCTGCGCTAACATGAACAATAATAACGTTGACGCCAAACACTCTGGCGGCCCCCTTTGCGCTGTTAAGTCAAACATAGTCGCTTAGAGTGCTAACAGAGTTACATCCCGTGCTACTGAATGCTTTTTAGACGTAAATGGTAACGCCGCTAGTAGGTTGACTATATAGGGTTTTTATAAAATAGATAGTTATTTATGCGTTAGAGGGGTAAATAAATTTTTTGGGTGAGGTTTTTGGGGGGTTAAGGTTGATAGTCAGCGTTTAAATTTGCCGGTATAGATTATTAACTTATGCTAGTTAGATAAGTTTTATGTATTTATTAAATTTTTAATATTGGTACTGCTGTGTGAAGTTGGAATCAGATGAACACAATTTGTATAAATAATTGAGTTTTCTATACATGACTAGATTAATATGTATAAAAAATACAGTTTTTTATACATGGCACAATTAGATAACTTCCTGATGGCTCAAATTACCTCGCTTAATCTATTAGACGTAAAACGTTTTGAATCGCCTGAAATTTTAAAAAAGCTGGCGCTTAGCAGTCGACGTCTTGCTGAATTAAAAGGTATTGCTGGATCAATACCAAATCAA
>CAIQNQ010000030.1 GCA_903873165.1 uncultured Methylococcaceae bacterium
AGAGGGTGGCCCTAGTAGTGAGACGATCACTAGAACGGCAACTGCTTGGTATCACGTGATTAAAAACTGGCCGATTCAATGGGATGAAACGCTTGATAAACCGCGCTTAACAGCGGCTTTTTTAAGTTTGGCGGGGCAATCCACGCGCTGGCCCACGCCTAGTCAGTTAAAAGCCGCCCTACCTGCGCGGGCTTATCCTGATCTGGCATTACCTAAGCCAGCGTATCCCCCAGAGAAAGCGGCGGCTAATTTGGCTAAGATTAAAGAGATGATTCATGATGCGATTAAGAAAAGTTAATATCAAAAAATAATTAATAGGATTTAAAAATGAAAAAAGAATTAATGCAGCGAGTAGAGATAATCTCGCCTGATCGAGCTAGACAGCTATTATTATTAAATGAAAATAATAGACCAATTATAAAAGCAAACCTTAAAAAACTATGCAGAGAATTAATTAATGGTCAGTGGAAAATGAACGGAGAAACGATAAAAATATCAAGTGATGGGGCTGTTTTAGATGGACAACATAGACTACATGCGGTCGTTCAGACTGGTATATCAATAGAAACCATGATAGTTTATGGGTTAAATGATGATGTTTTTGCAACTATTGACCAAGGTGCGCAACGATCTTTATCTGCAATTTTAAGCATAGAAAAAAATGCAAATGCAAAAGTGTGCGCGTCTATAGTACCCTTACTTAGGAAATATAAAAATAATAAAATACCTAATCAGTTTGATTATGGCGAGATATCAAAAATTGAAAGTCTAGCCTTTTTTAACGAAAATAAAGCGGTAATAGTAAGAGCTGCTACCTTTGTTGCATCAAATAAGAACTTAAAAAAAATAATTTCGCCGGGATACTTAGGGTTTTTATATGTTGTTTTTTATGAAATAGATAGCTCAGCCTGCAGTGATTTTTTTAATAAGTTGAGCGTTGGGATGTTTTACAATGAAAAAGATCCTATCCGAGTCCTTAGGGAGCGGCTTATTGATATTGCAACATCAAAAAATAAAGAGGATCAAGTATATAGGAGTGCTTATACTATATTTGCCTGGAATGCGTATAGAAAAAATAAAGAAATAACATTTCTTAGATGGACAACAATGGGAAATACTACCCAAGACTACCCACGGGCAATATAAGGAAATACCATGCACACTAATGCTAAAAAACGTCAAGAAATACTAGAAGTGCTCTATAAAGCGAGAGAATTACAGGCAAGTAAAAAGTTTGGTCAAGACTGGACACCCGAGAATGAACTTAAAAACGCAGTGGGTGATATTGATTTTGCCTTAGCCATCCTGCTTGAAATAGGCTATGTGAAGCGGGATGGCTACAAAGTGCAGATTACCGGAGCGGGTGTGTTGGCCTGTGAAGCGGGACAGGCTGATTAAGCAGTAAAGATTAAGCTATACATTTGACAAAATAGAAACTGAGGGCTAATCTGTGCGGGCGTTGGCAAAATCCAACGCTCGGGATTGGCCTCTCGGTTTCTTCACGGCACAGGCCGCTTTAGCGGTTTTTTTATGTGCAAAATCTCAGTTTCTCATTATGTCGAGGCTGAGTAGGCAGTCGCAAGACTGGCCGGATCGTGATTCCGGTAGGCCAACCTATTCAGTCTCGGCGCCATAATTGGTCTATGTCGCCGGGTAATTAATTTATTATCACGGAAACACTATGAACGCATTAAGCCTTACTATCAGCCATACCCCTATCCATCAAGACTCAGACGGTCGTTTTTGTTTAAGCGATCTGCATAAAGCCGCTGGTGGACATCAAAAGCACCGTCCTAAATACTGGCTAGCAAACCAGCAAGCAAAAGATTTGATTGTCGAATTAACCAAGGGCGTAAATACGCCCTTAGAACAAAATCAACCGCTTAAAGTATTTTACGGCGGAAATAATCGCGGCACCTTTGTTGTTAAAGAACTCGTTTACGCCTACGCTATGTGGATCAGCCCGCAGTTTCATATCGCCGTCATCCGTGCTTATGATGCCTTGGTCACAGGTCAAGTGCCCCGCGTTGCCAGGCAAGCTAATCTGTTTTTAGAAGATGAGAATCTGGCTTTGCATCAAGAGAACGCGGAGTTAAAAGCCGAGGTGTTAAATTTGTACCGA
>CAIQNQ010000031.1 GCA_903873165.1 uncultured Methylococcaceae bacterium
ACAATGCCTTGGTCCACTAAAAATTGTCCCCACAAGTAATCGCTATCATCGGCAATCAGGGTATTATCTAAATCAAAAATCGCTAAACTCACGTTAATCCTATCTGAATTAATTAAATGGCTAATGCACTCTGGCATATAGGGTTTTTTTATGGAACAATGGAGGTATTATAAACAACCTGACCCATTTTGTAATTTAACCCGCTGGTAAGATTAACTATGCGGTCAGAAATTTGACAGGTTTTAACATGATAGACTCTAAAGGATACCGGCCGAATGTCGGAATCATCCTTTGCAATGACGAGGGTCGTGTGTTTTGGGCAAAACGGATGGGAGTTAACGCTTGGCAGTTTCCGCAGGGTGGAATTAACGCAAACGAAGATCCTGAAGCAGCGATGTATCGAGAATTGTGGGAAGAAACAGGCTTAAAAGAACAACATGTAGAGTTGTTGGGTAGAACGCGGTATTGGTTACGATATCAATTGCCCGAACGCTTTATTAGAAAAAGCTCCATGCCCTTATGTATAGGGCAAAAGCAAATTTGGTATATGTTGCGATTAGTGGCGCAAGACTCTAATGTGCAATTTAATCATTGCGAAAAACCGGAGTTTGATAGTTGGCGCTGGGTAGACTATTGGGAACCACTTGAAGACGTGGTCTATTTTAAGCGAAAGGTGTACCAAAAGGCCATGACGGAGCTAGGTGCTATATTAGCTTTAGATTCGGTGCCCATTAAGCCAACCAGCTATTTGGCAAAGCCGCCTAAAACTAATCAGGCGAAACAGGCAAAATCAAAATAAGGCTGTTTGCTTAATTTATATTGATTAACAGTTTAGATTTTTGTCCGGCTTGCTCTTTAACCAGTTTAGGGATCAGATAGCCGGGTAGACTGTTTTGTAGTTGTTTAATCAGTGCTACCCCCGTGGCTTCGGTTACTTCAAAGTGACCGGTGCCTGAGGCTTTATCTAATAGATGTAAGTAATAAGGCATAACGCCTAGTTCAAATAACTTTTCGCTCAGTTGGCTTAAAATGTCCGCATGGTCATTAACGCCTTTCAGTAAAACCGCTTGATTAAATAAGCTAAAGCCTTGTTGTTTTAACAGGCTTAATGCTGTTTTGACCCGCGAGTTTATTTCGTTCGCATGATTGCAATGCACAATAATCACAATTTGTTTACCACATTCATTCAAGGTGTTAAGTAGTTCTGCTGTGATTCTGGCGGGTAACACAATCGGCAAACGTGAATGAATGCGGATGCGTTTTAAGTGCTCGATGGAACTTAATTTTTGTATTAAGGTCTTTAAGCGAGCATCACTTAGCGTTAAAGGATCACCGCCGCTTAAAATAACTTCAGCGATATCAGTTTGGCTGGCAATGTATGCAATACCAGCATTTTCACTGGTTTTATTCAGTTGTAGGTCACTATAAGGAAAGTTACGCCTAAAACAGTAACGGCAATTAATAGCACAACTACCGGTGTTAATAAATAAGGTTCTGCCGTGATATTTATGGAGTACGCCGGCCTGAATAGCAGCAGGAAGATCGCCAACAGGATCGTCACTAAAGCCTGGATAAAGTGTCAATTCATCACTGATGGGTAGTATCTGCCGTAACAGGGGGTCATTGCTGTCGCCTTTTTTTATGCTGGCGGCAAAGCTTAAGGGCACTCGTAATGGGAAGTTTTTAGTGGCGGCTAAAGAGACGGGTAAGTCCTTAATTTCTAAGTGTAGATAATCACATAGCTCGTCTATAGAACTAAAAGCGTCTGCAAGTTGTTGTTGCCAGTTTTTAGCAAAATGCTGCGTTTCGTTCTGTGGATTTAACATGAAAGAGTTATTTAAAGTTTCTATCAACGGGTAGCCTCCATTATAATGGCTAAGTTTTATATTGTTTGTCATCTTGAGGATAAAATGGCCATTTACAGTACCAATGAGTTTAAATCAGGGTTAAAAGTCATGCTAGATAATGACCCTTGTGCAATTATCGAAAACGAATTTGTTAAGCCCGGTAAAGGTCAAGCCTTTAATCGCGTTAAAATTAGAAACTTAAAAACCGGTCGTGTGATAGAGCGTACTTTCAAATCGGGTGATTCGCTTGAAAGCGCAGACGTTGTCGATGTTGAAATGCAATACCTTTATAATGATGGTGAATATCGCCACTTTATGACCCCTGAAAGCTTTGAGCAGTATCAATGTGACGCTAAAGCAGTAGGCGATGCCAGTAAATGGCTAAAAGATCAGGATATGTGTACCGTGACTTTATGGAACGATGCACCTTTGGCAGTGACACCAAACAACTTCGTGGAATTAACGATTGTTGAAACTGATCCAGGCGTGCGTGGCGATACCTCTGGTGGTGGTGGAAAGCCGGCGACTCTGGATACGGGTGCAGTAGTACGAGTGCCATTGTTTGTACAACAAGGCGAAATGATCAAAGTTGATACCCGTACTGGTGAATATATTTCTCGTGTTAAAGAATAGTGTTGAGTGACTGGCAACCTAGTTGCCATATTGATGCTTTACGCTTAAGAGCAGAAGTTCTCCATAAGATAAGGGGCTTCTTTTTAGCCAGAGGGGTCTTGGAGGTTGAAACTCCACTATTGGGTCATAGTTGTGGAACTGATCCGCACTTGGGTTTGTTTACCACAACTTACGGGTATGGTGCGCAAGCGGACACTTTGTTTTTGCAGACGTCTCCCGAGTTTGCGATGAAGCGTCTATTATGCGCAGGGTCTGGTTCTATTTATCAGATCTGTAAGGCCTTTAGAAATGGGGAGTCTGGTCGCTTTCATAATCCTGAGTTTACCTTGCTAGAATGGTATCGGGTGGGTTATAACTTAGGCGACTTAATGACTGAAGTTGCCGATTTGCTTGAATATTTGTGTGCGAGTTTTTTGTCATTAAAAACTACGAAAAGATTGAGTTATCAGGACGTTTTTTTTAGCACAACGGGGCTTGATCCTTTAACGTTTTCGTACGAACAGTATTATGCTTTTGCCCTGAAGCAACATCAACCTGAAGCACTGAGTCTCTGTGGAGATGAGCATGGTTTATGGTTAGATTTTATTTTTAGTCATTATGTGCAACCCACATTAGGACAGTCTGAGTTTTATTTAGTGTACGGTTATCCAGCTATTCAGTCGTCTTTGGCACGTATTAATCAAGATAATCCAGAGACAGTCGATCGAGTTGAAGTGTTCTTCAGAGGGGTTGAGTTGGGTAATGGATATTATGAATTGCAGGATGCACAGGAACAAAGTCAGCGTTTCGACGCAGAAATACAGACAAGAGCGGTTACGGGTCGTCAATTAGTAGTTAAGGATGATAGACTTGTTTCAGCGTTGGAACATGGATTACCTGAATGTGCAGGTATCGCAATTGGTTTAGATCGATTATTAATGATTTTATCCCATCATACGAAAATTGAAGATGTGCTTAGTTTTTCGATAGATAGGGCTTAAGACGATTTATAAATAGTTATGATATACTTTCACCGTTTTTTATTATTTAGATCCTGTGGGTCTCTTATCCGTCTTAAATGAAATCAAATATTTTTTCTCGTTTGTTATTACTCGGGTTATTGCTCTCTAATGGAGTTAAAGCCGAAGAAGAATTTGTTGTTAGAGATATTCAGGTTAAAGGTCTGCAACGTATTTCTTTAGGAACGGTTTTCAGTTATTTACCGGTTAACGTAGGTGAAAAGTTTTCCCTAGATAATGTAACCCCTGCTATTAAAGCTCTTTTTAAAACGGGTTTCTTTAAGGATGTGGCTTTAGAAAGAGAAGGATCTACACTGATTGTTAAGGTGGTTGAGAGACCTTCAATTGCAAAAATTGTCTTCGAAGGTAATAAAGATTTAAGTAAAGATGATTTAACCAAGGCTTTAGACAAGATTGGATTATCAGAAGGTAAAATATTTGATCGTCAAATATTAGATAAGGTTGAGCAAGAGCTGACTCGCCAGTACTTAAGTCATGGTAAATACGGTTTAAAAATTAAAATTGATGTAGCGGATTTAACCCGTAATCGGGTCGGTATTAATATCAAAATTTCTGAAGGCCGAGTCACTAAAATTAAGCAAATTAATATCGTTGGTAATCATGCGTTTGATGAAAAGTTATTATTAGGTAAATTTGAATTAAGCACGTCTAATTTACTGTCTTTCTATACGAAGAATGATCAATACTCTAAACAAAAGCTAGGCGCTGATTTAGAAACCTTACGCTCATATTATCTGGATAGAGGTTATATCAATTTTTCGGTTGAATCGACTCAAGTGGCTATTACACCCGATAAAAAAGATATTTATGTCACTATCAATGTTAAAGAAGGTGCGGTTTTTTCAGTATCAAAAGTTAAGTTGACGGGCAATTTAGTGGTGCCATCTGCTGAACTAATCAAATTAGTAGGTATCGGCCCGGGCGAAATTTTTTCACGAAAAAGTGCAACTGAAACATCTAAAGCGATTCAAGATCGTTTAGGTGATGAGGGTTATGCTTTTGCTAACGTGAACATGGTGCCAGAGATTAATGAAAGTCAAAAAACGGTAGAGATGTCTTTCTTTGTTGATCCAGGTAAGCGAGTTTACGTACATCGAGTTAATTTTATAGGTAACGCTAAAACCCGTGATGAGGTTTTACGCCGTGAAATGCGCCAAATGGAAGCCAGTTGGGCATCAAGTTCTAAGATCGAAAGATCAAAAACTCGTTTAGAACGTTTAGGCTTCTTTGAAAGTGTTAATGTAGAAACACCGCCTGTCGTGGGAACTTCGGATCAGCTGGATGTTAATTACACCGTGGTAGAAAAGTCGTCAGGTAACTTATCTGCGGGTGTGGGTTTTTCTCAGGTTCAAGGTATCGTGTTAAATGCGAATATTGCCCAAGATAACGTATTTGGATCGGGTAAACGAGTAAACGTAGCCTTTAATAACAGTAATTACATCACTAGTTATCAGTTTGGCTTCTCTAATCCTTACTTTACAACTGATGGCATAAGTCAAGGTTATAACTTAGGTTATACAAAAAGAAATGCTGGAGCGATTAATATAGCCAACTACAATACAAGTATTGCGAATGCTGGTATCAATTTTGGCATCCCCTTAAATGAGTTTGATCAAGTGCGTTTTGATACGGATGTGAAGCAGACAAATCTGAGTACCACAGCTTATTCATCAGCACAAATTACTAATTTTATTAATCAACAAGGTAATAATTTCTTAACCTATAGCCAAGGTATTAGTTGGGTACATGATACTTTTAATCGTGCTACCTTCCCTAATAGTGGTGCTCAACAAAGGCTTTCAGGTTTAGCGACGATTCCGGGTAGTGATTTGGAATATTACAAAGTAGGTTATCGACAACAACGCTATTTTCCTTTAGCTAAAGACTTTACGTTTAAATTAAATGCTGAAATTGGTTACTCAGGTGGTTATGGTAGTACGCATAGTTTACCATTCTTTGAAAATTACTTTATGGGTGGTTCTGGTTCGGTAAGAGGATTTAAGAACAATACGATGGGGCCAAGAGACTCTAATGGTTATCCTATTGGGGGTTCTGTTAAGATGATTGGTAATGCTGAGTTGTTTTTCCCTGTGCCTTTTATGACTGAAACTAAATCAGTGCGTTTGGGTACGTTTTTAGATGCAGGTGCGCTTAATAATAGTCTAACTTTTAATAACTTTAAATATTCAGCGGGGGTATCTGGAGAATGGTTGTCACCGTTTGGTGCTTTATCGGTGAGTGCGGCTTATCCACTTAATCAAGGTACTTATAGTTATGATCAATATAATCCTAATATAAATTCACCTTACTATAATACTGCACACAACGTTATTTCATCTAAAGACCAAACCCAGTTCTTTCAATTTAATTTTGGACAAAACTTCTAACATAACTTAACTTAATTTTAGATTATATGACTTATCCTCTATAATCTTTTCAACAGCTTGCTGTAACCTTTTTAATTTAACTACAACCTGAGATCTATTTAACAATGAAAAAGAAAATTGCTTTATTTTTAGGACTTTTGTTTGCTGCTAACATCAGTTATGCGGATTTAAAAATCGGATTTGTGAATATTCCAGCCGTTCTTGAGAAAGCGCCACAAGCAGAGAAAGCTAAAAAAAGATTGGAAGAGAAATTTTCTCCAAGAGATAAGCAATTAGTAGCTCAAGGCAAAGAAATACAAACAATGGAAGAGAAATTGGCTAAAGATGCTGCTACTATGAGTGAGTCAGTTAGATCAAAATTAGAAAGTGATATCTTAGGTAAAAAACGTGATGCTAAAAGATCACAACAAGAGTTTAGTGAAGACTTTAATGCCAGCCGTAATGAAGAGTTAGGTAAATTACAACGTCGAATTGTTGAAGCAGTAAGAACTATTGCCAAAGATGATGGCTATGACTTGTTATTAACTGATGGCGTTATCTATGCTAAAGATCAGTTTGATATTACAAACCAAGTGCAAACAAAATTAGCTACAATGCCAGAATAAGACCTAGTATAGACATGTCTATTACATTAGATGTATTACAAATTCAAGCAATTCTAGCGCATCGATATCCATTTTTATTGGTTGATAAGGTCATAGAGTGTGAGCCTGGTGTACGCTTACTTGGCGTTAAAAATGTGACGTATAATGAGCCGTTTTTTCAAGGACACTTTCCGCAAAAACCTATCATGCCGGGTGTGTTAATTTTGGAAGCGATGGCACAAACCACAGGTTTACTGGCCTCTTTAACTGCAGGTGATGAATTAGCAGGCATGATTTATTATCTGGTCGGTATTGATAAGGCTAAGTTTAAGAGACCCGTAGTTCCTGGTGATCAGTTGATGTTAGAATCAAAATTCGTAAAGAGTAAGCGTAATATTTGGGCATTTGAGTGTACAGCCGAAGTAGATGGCGAATTTGTCGCCAGTGCTGAAATTAGATGTGCAGCGGTGGTCGATTGAGTCTAATTCATCCTTCAGCTATTGTTGATAATAGTGCCGAAATTTCTTCTGATGTTTCTATAGGCGCTTTTACCGTAATTGGTGCCGGCGTAAAAATTAATTCCGGCACAATTATTGGCCCCCATGTCGTTATTAATGGGCCTACGGTTATTGGTAAAGATAATCATATCTATCAGTTTTGCTCTATCGGTGAAGATCCTCAAGACAAAAAATATGCTGCAGAAATAACGCGCCTTGAAATCGGTGATAGAAATGTCATTCGTGAGTTTACCTCCATGCACAGGGGTACAGTGCAAGACAAAAGTTTAACCAAGATAGGCACTGATAATCTGTTTATGGCTTATACCCATGTCGCACATGATTGCATAATTGGTGATAATGTAATTATGGCGAATGGTGCGTCTTTAGCGGGTCATGTGCATTTACATAGTCATGCAATTTTGGGTGGCTTTACGTTAGTGCATCAATTTACGCAAGTAGGTCAATATAGTTTTGCTGCAATGGGTAGTGCTATTACTCAAGACATTCCACCATTTGTGATGGTGGGAGGTAAGCCTACTCGTCCACACGGCATAAATTCAGTGGGAATGGAACGTAAAGGTATTTCTCCAGAGGATATTAGGTTAATAAGAAATGCCTATAAAATAATCTATAAAATGAATCTGCGCTTAGAAGATGCGATTGAGAAAATTGAAGAAATGGCGGGTGAAAGTCAGCATGTTTCAGACTTAGTTAGCTTCCTTCGAAACGTTAATAGAGGGATATTGAGATAGTCATTGATGATATTTTATCGGGCAATTTTGTTGCCGGAGTAGATGAGGCAGGCCGAGGCCCATTAGCGGGGCCAGTGGTAGCCGCCGCCGTTATTTTAGATCCTGCTAGACCTATAGAAGGCTTAGCGGATTCAAAAAAACTAAGTGAATATAAACGTAATAGTCTCTTTGAAATAATAAGAGAAAATGCCTTAAGTTGGTCAATCGCACTGGCGAGTGTGGAAGAGATTGATCAAATCAATATATTGCAAGCTACATTATTAGCGATGCAACGCGCTGTTGATGGTTTGCATGTGCAACCTGATGCAGTCCTAGTCGATGGTAATCGTTTACCTAAACTTTCTATACCAGCTCAAGCCATAGTGAAAGGTGATACTAAAATTAAAGCGATCAGTGCCGCTTCAATATTAGCCAAAGTCACTCGTGATAGGATGATGTTGGAGATAGCGGAACGCTATCCCGAATTTTCTTTTAAACAGCACAAAGGTTATGGTACGCAACACCATTTAGATGAGATTGCGAAGTTTGGTATTTTAGATATCCACAGAAGAACTTTTAACCCTATTAAAACGTTGTTATTGAAATAAATTAAGTTTTTGGATTGAAGTTTAACCACTGTATAAATACGCTCTCCATTTTGGTCTAGCCGACATTCCGCACCCCTTGGGCATCTTATTGATATTCAATCATATATTTTTTTGCTAAATAGCAACATAATTTTCAATTAATTGATTTTGAATGCTTATTTTTTGAGGGTGCGGAATGTCGGGTCTAGCTTTTCCAGGTGCAACATCCACTATACCTGCAGCTATCGGTACTGTAACAGGAGGTACAGACATTGCACCTGCAGCTATCGGTACTGTAACAGGAGGTACAGACATTACACCTGCAGCTATCGGTACTGTAATAGCAGGTACGGACATTGCACCTGCAGCTATCGGTGCTGTAACAGCAGGTCTAGTCATTGTACCTGCAGCGACAGGAGCTATAGCAGCAGGTACAGTCATTATTCCTGCAGGTATAGGAGCTGTAACAGGAGGTATAGTCATTGCACCTGCAGGTACAGGGACTGTACCTCGTGGTCTAGCCCTTTGTTCAAAAAGTTACCGATAAAGGGCCTTCTTCCATAAGTGCTATTTGCTCTCTCAGTTCAATGATTCTGTCTTGCCAATAACGGGGGGTATTAAACCAAGGGAATGCCATTGGAAAAGCGGGGTCATCCCAGCGTTTTGCAATCCAGGCGGAATAATGAATCAAGCGTAATGTTCTTAATGCTTCGAGTAAATGCAGTTCGCTCGGGTTAAAATCAAAAAACGTTTTGTAGCCGACTAATAAGTGTTCAAGTTGCTGGGTCATTTCAGCTCGATCACCGGATAATAACATCCATAAATCTTGTATCGCTGGCCCCATTCTACTGTCATCAAAGTCCACAAAGTGCGGGCCAAGATCTGTCCATAAAATATTACCAGGATAACAATCCCCATGTAATCTTATCTGATGATAGTGCCCAGCTCGTTCAAAGCAGTGTCTGACGCAAGTTAAAGCATGTTCTATAACGCCGCTATAGGTGTGATGCAAATCGTTGGGAATAAAGGCGCTATTTAACAGGAAATGACTAGGTTCTTCACCAAAGGTGGCGACATTGAGAGTAGGTCTGTGTTTAAACGGCTTTAACGCTCCGATAGCATGAATACGGCCGATAAAACGCCCCATCCAGGCAAGTTTTTCAGCATTATCTATTTCTGGAACGCGTCCACCTTGTTTTGGGAACACAGAAAAGCGAAAACCGTTGCTTTCCAATAATGTTTGATGGGTTGAAAATTGTAAAGCAGGCACCACAGGTATTTCGTTATTCGCTAATTCTTGAATAAAGTGATGTTCTTCTATAATGGCTGCATCTGACCAGCGGTTTGGGCGATAAAACTTTGTAATAATAGGTGTTGATTGCTCTAGCCCTACTTGATAAACCCGATTTTCGTAGCTGTTTAGGGCAAGTAAATGACCATCACAAGCGTAGCCAACACCTTCAAGTGCAGATAAAACAATATCAGGGCTTAGTTCAGAAAAAGGCGTTAGGTTATGGCTCATGTCACTGGTGATGCAGGATTTTCAATGGGGCCATTGACATCAGCAGGATCGCCTTCATAGGGCGTTGCGTAGCTGCACTCCTTTTGAGGACATACTTTTTCTACACCCCGTCTTTTAGTTTCTTTTACGGTTAGGATTGGCCAATTACATTG